>JAKAZJ010000471.1 GCA_021826565.1 Pseudomonadota bacterium
CCCGCTCGCATGCACCGCGGTCCCCGGCGCCTGCCCCGCGATCAGCACGCGGGCGGTCGCGGTCGCGCGCAGCACCGGCCGCGGCCCCAGCGGCAGCGCGTCCGCGCAGACCCGGCAGGCGCGGATCTCGTCCAGCAGCGCCGATAGTTCAGCCGACGATGCCACGTCGGCGCAACTCCGCCACCACCTGCTCGGCCAGGTGGTCGGGTTCCGAGGCCAGGGTTTCCAGCCGGATCTCGGGCGCCAAAGGCGGCTCGTAGGGCGCGTCCACGCCGGTGAAATTGCGGATCTGGCCGGCATCGGCCCGCGCATACAGGCCTTTCGGGTCGCGCCGCCGGCATTCGGTTACCGGGGTATCGACGAAAATCTCCAGGAACTCGTCCGCCGCCACCCGCTCCCGCGCCATCATCCGTTCCATCCGATACGGCGAAATGAACGATACCAGCACGATCACCCCGGCTTCGACGAACAGCTTCGCCACCTCGGCGATGCGGCGGATATTCTCCACCCGGTCGGCCTCGGAAAATCCCAGATCGCGGTTCAGCCCGTGGCGGACATTATCCCCGTCCAAACTCATGGTATGCAGCCCGCGCGCATGGAGGCGCTGTTCCACCAGGTTGGCGATGGTGGATTTGCCCGCCCCCGACAGCCCGGTGAACCACAGCACCGCCGGGCGCTGCCCCTTCAGCGCGGCGCGCGCCGCCTTGTCGATATCCAGCCGATGCCAATACACCGCGCGCCCGTTGGGTTGGATGCGCGTGGTCATCCCGGCGCCCACGGTCGCGCGCGTCAGCCGGTCGATCAGGATGAAACCGCCCAGCGCGCGATCGGTCGCATAGGGTTCCAGAACCAGCGGGTCCGCCAGCGACAAGGTGACGGTCCCGATCTCGTTGGCGGACAAAGCGCGCGCCGGCTCGTCCGCGACCCGATCGAGGTCCATCCGCCCGGCGATCTCGGTGACGGTGGCAACCGTGCTCGCGGTGCCGGCCATCAGCAGATACGCCCGGCCGCGGAACAAATCGGTCGCGTCCATCCACACCACGCGGGCGGTGATCTGTTGCGTCGCCTCGGGCACCGGCGCGGTGGCCAGGATATCGCCGCGGGAGACGTCGATCTCGTGATCCAGCGTCACGGTGACGGCTTCGCCCGGCCCGGCGCGGTCGGCCTCCCCGTTCGCGCCGATCAGCCGCGCGATCCGCGCCGAGGTTCCGGCGCGCGCGTTGACCACCGCGTCCCCCACCGCCAGCGCGCCGCCGCGCAATGTGCCGGCATAGCCGCGGAACGCGGCATCCGGGCGCAGCACCAGCTGCACCGGCAGCCGCGCCGGCGCGTCATGGATCGGCGCAGTGGGGATCGGCGCAGTGGGGATCGGCGCAGTGGGGATCGGCGCAGTGGGGACCGGCGTCGGGACCACGGCCTGCTCCAGCGCCGCGAGCAAGGTCGGCCCGTCATGCCAGGCCATCCGCGCGGAGGCGCGGGTGACGTTGTCGCCCTCGCGCGCAACCATCGGAATCGCGGTCAGCGCCACGTCGCCGAAGCGCGCCAGCAGCGCCGCGATGGTATCCCGCGCGGCCGCGAATGCCGCCGGATCGAACCCGGCCAGGTCCATCTTGTTGACCGCCAGGATGAACTGCCGCACCCCCATCAGGGACGCGATCGCCGCGTGCCGCCGGGTCTGGATCTGCACCCCGGCTGCCGCGTCCACCAGCAGGATCGCCACATCGGCCAGCGACGCGCCGGTGGCCATGTTGCGGGTATATTGCTGATGCCCTGGCGCGTCGGCCAGGATGAAGCGCCGGCGCGGCGTCTGGAAATACCGATAGGCGACATCGATCGTCACGCCCTGCTCGCGCTCCGCCGCCAGCCCGTCCACCAGCAGCGCGAAATCCAGCGCCCCCGGCACCGTGCCGAACCGGCGGCTATCGGCGGCCAGCGCGGCCATGGTATCGTCCGGTACGGAATCCGTTTCGTACAGCAATCGCCCGATCAAGGTCGATTTGCCGTCATCGACGCTGCCGCAGGCCAGCACGCGCAGAAGCTCGGCCGGCATCAGAAATATCCCTCGCGCTTCTTCGCTTCCATGCTTGCGTCCTGGTCGAAATCGATCAGCCGTCCGGCGCGTTCCGAAGCGCGTGAGGCCGCCATTTCGGCCAGCACGGCGGGCAGATCCGCGGCTGCCGATGCCACTGCGGCCGAGAGCGGGTAGCAGCCCAGCGACCGGAACCGCACCATCCGCGGCGCCGGCGTTTCCCCCGGCAGCAGCCGCATCCGGTCGTCATCCACCACGATCAGCGCGCCATTGCGTTCCACCACCGGGCGCGGGGCGGCGAAATACAGCGGCACCACATCGATCCCTTCCGCCAGGATATAGGTCCACACGTCGCGTTCGGTCCAGTTCGACAACGGGAATACGCGCAGGGTCTCACCCGGCGCGCGGTGGCCGTTATACAACTGCCACAGCTCCGGCCGTTGCCGCTTCGGGTCCCACACATGGCCGGGGCCGCGCACCGAGAAGATGCGCTCCTTGGCGCGCGCGCGTTCTTCCTCCCGCCGCGCGCCGCCGATCGCGCAATCGTAGCCGCCCGCGTCCAGCGCCTGTTTCAGCGCCTCGGTCTTCATGATGCGGGTATAGGTGGACGGATCGTGGTCGAACGGATTGACCGCGCGCGCCAGGCCGTCCGGGTTGGTATGGACATGCAGCCGCAGCCCGAACCGCGCCACGGTGGCGTCGCGGAAGCGGATCATGTCGCGGAACTTCCAGGTGGTATCGATATGCAGCAGCGGGAACGGCACCGGCGCGGGGGCGAACGCCTTGCGCGCCAGGTGCAGCAGAACCGATGAGTCCTTGCCGATCGAATACATCAGCACCGGGCGGGCGGATTGCGCCGCGGCCTCACGCAGGATGTGGAGGGCCTCGGCTTCCAGGACAGACAGATGGGCGGCGTCAGGGGGGATCATAAACCGGGGCTGTAGAAGGAATTTCCCACGAGTGGAAGGGTGGCCATGGATATTCCCAAATACTTCCGC
>JAKAZJ010000472.1 GCA_021826565.1 Pseudomonadota bacterium
ACGGCGCGGCGGTGACGGTGTTCAACGCCCAGGGGCAAGTGCGGCTGCGCGCCGAGGTGACGCGCCGGATCGCGCCCGGCGTGGTCGCGATCAAGGAAGGGGCGTGGTTTGCGCCCGATGCCGATGGGGTGGACCAGGGCGGGGCGGCGAACGCGCTTGCGGCCGATTACGCCGCGCGCTGTGGCGCCACCACCTATAACGCGAATGCGGTGGAGATTGCCCCCCATGCGCCGGGGTGAATGACGCAGCTTCCGGCTCCCGGTTTGGGCAAATCCAGGGCGACGGCTATGACCGGGGACGAACCGCAGTACAGGCCCGCCATGTCCCCCGCTCCCCTTGCCGGCATCCGTATTCTCGACCTCACCTCGGTCGTGGTCGGTCCGTCCTGCACCCTGCGACTGGCCGATTACGGCGCCGAAATCATCAAGCTGGAATCCCCCGAAGGCGACGTGCTGCGCAGCCTGGGCGGCCCGTCACCGAGCGGGCGCACGTCCGGCAAGTTTCTTCATTTCAACCGCAATAAACGCAATATCTGCCTGGACCTGAAACACGCCGCGGCCTGCGCCGCACTGCTGCGGATCATCGACCGGTGCGACGTGGTCGTGTCCAATATCCGCCCCGACAGCCTGGCGCGGCTCGGCCTGGATGCCGCCAGCCTGCGCGCCACCCGTCCAGGGCTGATCCATTGCACCATCACCGGCTTCGGCCCCGGCGGGCCGTATCGCGGCCGGCCCGCCTATGACACCGTGATCCAGTCGGTCTCGGGCGTGGCCGGCCTCGCCGCCCGCCGCGACGGCGCGCCCGCCTTCGTGCCCCTGCTGCTGTGCGATCACGTGGTGGGTGAGATCACCGCCGGCGCAATCCTGGCCGCCCTGTTCGGCCGCGCACGCCACGGCGCGGGCGCCGCGATCGAAGTGCCGATGCACGAAACCATGGCGGCCTTCGTGCTGACCGAGCATCTCGGCCCGGCCAGCTTCGATCCCCCGCAGGGGCCGTCTGGCGATTCGCGCGTGCTCGATCCCAACAACCAGCCGCTGCGCACCGCCGATGGCTGGATGACGGTCACGGCGAACACGGACGCCCAGGTGGCCGGCTTCCTGCGTGGCATCGGCCGCGGCGAATTGCTGGACGACCCACGTTTTCGCAGCGTGGCCGATCGGTTCCGCAACGCGCCCGCCTGGTTCGCGCTGCGGCGGGAGGCGCTGCGCGATCGTCCCACGGCGGCGTGGCTGACGATCTTCCAGGACGCCGACGTGCCCGCCGCGATCTGCCACACGCTGGAAACGCTGACCGAGGACCCGCAGCTGCAAGCGGTCGGTCTGCTGCGGACGGAAATCCATCCCACCGAGGGCCGTATCCACAGCATCCGCTCGACCGTGCTCACGGACGGTCGGCCGGCCGACCCCGGCCCGCCGGCCCGCGCCCAGGGCGCGGACACGCGGACGATCCTGGCCGAGGCCGGGTTCGCCGCGGCGGAAATCGACGGGTTGGTCGCGGCGGGCGCGGCCGCGGGGTAGCCGGCCCCGCGACGGGGCCGGCCGAAGCGTTACGCCGCCGCGAGCTGCGCCGCGGCGAATTCGTAATTCGCCAGGTGATCCACCCAGTTCGCCAGGTAATCCGGACGCCGGTTGCGGAAATCCAGATAGTAGCTGTGTTCCCACACATCGCAGCCGAGCAGGACCTTGCCTTCCCCGGTCGCCAGCGGGTTCGAGCCGTTCGGGGTCTTGGTGACCTTCAGCTTCCCGTCCGAAGCCAGGACCAGCCACGCCCAGCCGGAGCCGAACTGCGTGGCGCCCGCCGCCTTGAACGCATCCTTGAACGCGGCGACCGAGCCGAGATCGGCGATGATTTTCGCCTCCAGCGCACCGGGAATCCCGCCGCCGGACGGCGACATGCACTGCCAGAACAGGATATGGTTCCAATGCTGGCCGGCGTTGTTGAACACCGGCGCCATGTCGGCCTTGTTGTGGGACAGCTTGACGATGTCTTCCAGCGACTTGCCGGCCAGGGCGGCGTCCTTCTCGACGAAGCCGTTGAGCGCGGTCACATAGGCTTGATGATGTTTGCCGTGATGCAGCTCCAGGGTCTCCTGGCACATCCCGCGCGCCGCCAGCGCGGTGTGGGAATAGGGAAGCGTGGGAAGGGCGAAAGCCATGGTTGGGTCTCCTCCGCGATGGGATGGCTGGGCCGCGATGCCGCGATGTAGCTATGATCGGCCCATGGATGCGTCAAGCGCCGATGCGTCAGGCACGGGGTTGCTCACGCTGCTGCGCGGACGCGATCCGCAGCGTTTCTTCATCGCCCTGCTTGCCCCGCCGCCGCGGCGACCTGCCTTATGCGCGCTTTATGCCTTCGCCGGCGAGATCGCGCGCGCCGGCCAGGCGACCCATGAACCGGCGGTGGCGCTGCTGCGCCTGGCCTGGTGGCGGGAGGCGATCGCGGGCGCCGCGCGCGCCCACGAGGTCGCCGCCCCGCTCGCCGCCGCGCTGGCGTCCGACGCTTTGGCGGCGGGCGATCTCGCCGCGATCATCGATGCCGAGGAAGCACGGATCGACGACGCCCTGCCCACGATCGCCGCCTGGCGAGCCTGGCTTCATGGTTCTTCCGGTGGGGTCAGCGTGGCGGCCGGACGGCTGCTGGGCGTGCGCGATCCCGAGGCACTGCGTCCGCTGGGCGCGGTCGAGGGCGCGGCACGGGTGCTGGGCGCGACCGCCGCCTTGGCGCGTGCCGGGCATTGCCGCCTGCCGGAGGAGGCAATGGCGGCGTATGGGCTGACCGCGGAACGGCTGTTTGCCACGGATACCGACCAGGCCCGCGCCGCGCTGCACCGCGCGCTGGCAGGCGCGGCGCTGGGCTGGCTGCCGGCGTCCGTGCCGCGGGTGGAGCGCAGCGCGATCGCGTCGGTGCTGGGCGTGGTGCCGGCGCGCTGGGCGTTGCGCGGATTGCAGCGCGACGGCGTGGCGCCGCGGTTCGGGATGGCGGCGCGGCTGGCGCTGCTGGGCGCCTGGGCGCGCGGGCGGGTCGGG
>JAKAZJ010000473.1 GCA_021826565.1 Pseudomonadota bacterium
CCCCGCGCCGCGCGGGTTCGCGCGGTGTCTGCGGGTGAACCAGATGGCGTACGAGATGCTGGAGGCGCGGCTGCGCGCCGAACGCGCGGCCCTACCCGCCCCGGAACCCGCCCCCGAATCGGCCCTCGGGGCCCCCGCCGAAAATTCCGCCTGACCGGACAGCGGGAAACGCGCGCGCTAAACGTTACGATAAAGCAACTAATCTCTCCCCGGCCAATATCGGCACAGCGCTTCGCCCAGGTGGTCCGTGCCCACTGACGCGCCCATGCCGGCTGGCAGGTGGAAAACCGCCCTCGGTCGCGTCTCGACATCGTGATGAACGAGAATCACGCCAGGAACCGTGCCGAACATGGCGCCAATAACCTCGCCGCGCGGAGGCATATCGCGCTCAACGTCATGCAAAAAAACGAAACCAAGAACAGCATGCGCAGGAAATTCCGGCGATCCGGATGGAATGAAAGTTATCACGATAGCTTACCCGCGCTGCTCTGCAATGCGATTGCCGTGCCGTTTCCCAGCGCGAAGGAGCGATGGCCAGGCGCAGGGAAGATCACCTGCGCGATCCCATCGCGACAGAAACCCGTCCGCGGCTTGACGCCTGCCCCGGCAACGGGTTGCGCGGGCCGATCACGGCGGCCATTCTGGCTCCGTTCTACACACTGGGAGCCGGCATGTCCGACCTGACCGAAACCCTGACCGACGGGGTCGCGCTGCTGACCCTCAATCGGCCGGAGCGCCTCAACGCCTTCACCCAGGATATGCTGACCGCGCTGCATGACGCGCTGGAACGCGCCGCCACCCACCCAGAAGTGGGCGCGATCGTGCTGACCGGTGCCGGGCGCGCGTTCTGCGCCGGCGGCGATGTGAAGGACATGGCCCATCGCGGCCACCAGAATTTTGAGGACCGGGTCGCGCGGCTGGAACGGATGCATCGCCTGCCGCGCCTGATGCGCCGCCACCCGAAAGTGATCCTGGCGGCGGTGAACGGCGCGGCGGTGGGCGCCGGGCTGGGGTTGGCAATGAGTTGCGACCTGCGTGTCGCCGCCCGCGGCGCGCGATTCGGGACCGGGTTCGGCGGCATCGGCTACTCCGGCGATTTTGGCGGCACCTGGCTGCTGACCCGGCTGGTCGGGCCGGCCAAGGCTCGGGAATTGTATCTGCTCGGCGAAGTGATCGGCGCCGAGGCGGCGCTTGCCGCGAACCTGGTCACCCGCGTCGTGGACGACGCCACCGTGCTTGACGAGACGCTGGCGCTGGCCCGCCGCATCGCCGCCGGCCCCGGCGTGGCATTCCAGTATATGAAACGTAACCTGTTGGCGGCCGAGACCGAACCGATGGAGGCGGTGCTGGATCTGGAAGCAGTGCACCAGGCCCGCACCGGCATGACCGAAGACCATCGCGAGGCCGTGGCGGCCTTCGCCGAGAAGCGCGCGCCACGGTTCCGCGGACGCTAGACCCGCATTTCTGAATGCGACCCGTTCGTACGTGCTGACGGAGTCCACTGCGCCGCGCAAGATTCCCGCTTGCACGCGCGCCGCGGATTCCCTCGCACACTTCCCTTGCGGCAACCCCGGATCGCTGATCCGATGCGGCGGTAGGCCTGATCTCCGCCCTCGTTGGCGCCGTCTGGCCGGGCGGCCCGGAGAGCGCTAGCGTCGGCCCCAGACCGGCGGCTCCGCCCGCCCAACCAGGCTACCAAAGGAAGCCCAGGATGGAATTCGGCATGTTCCATGAGTTCCAACGCAGCCCTGGCCAGACCGAGGCCGCGGCGTTTGCCCAGTCCTTGGAACTGGTCGATGCGGCCGAACGCTGGGGGCTGGATGCGATGTGGCTGGCCGAGCTTCATGTCGCCCCCGAGCGCTCGGTGCTTGCCGCCCCCCTCACGGTTGCGGCCAACATCGCCGCGCGTACCACGCGGATGAAAATTGGTATCGCCGTCCAGGTGCTGCCGCTGTGTCACCCGCTGCGCCTGGCCGAGGAAGCGGCGACCGTCGATCAACTCAGCCATGGCCGGCTGATCTTCGGCGTCGGCCGCAGCGGCTTCCCGCGCACGTACGACGCCTACGGTATCCCCTATGCCGAAAGCCGCGAACGCTTCGCTGAGATACTGGAGATTTTGCGCCGCGCCTGGACCCAGGACCGTTTCAGCTTCGAGGGCAAGTTCTATCGCTTCCATGACATCTGCGCCGTTCCGAAACCTTTCAGCCAGCCGCTGCCCGAGATTCGCATTGCCGCGACCAGCCCCGACACCTACGCCGCGATCGGCGCGGCCGGCTACCCGATCTTCTGCGCGGTGCGCCTCGGCACGCTATCGGAACTGGTGCCCAACCTGCGCGCCTATCGCGAGGCCTGGGCGGCGGCGGGCCACTCCGGCCACGGTCAGGTGTTCCTGCGCGTCCCTGTCTATCTGGCCGACACCGAACAGCAGGCGCGTGAGGAACCGCGCGAGTCGATCATGCATCTTTACCGCACTTTGGGCGCGCAGTTGGAACAGACCGCGACGAGCAGCGGCACCCGCGCGATCGAGCAGCGCGCCGAACGCGGCCAGCGCCTGCAA
Source organism: Pseudomonadota bacterium (assembly GCA_021826565.1). The sequence continues at coordinate 2,558 of JAKAZJ010000473.1, forward strand.
GCGATCGACTACGACGAAGCCTTGCGCGAAAAAATCATCGTCGGCACTCCCGCGATGGTGATCGACAGGCTGGCGGCGCTGCGTGACGAACTTGGCATCGATGGAATCCTGGCCGAGCTCAACTCCGGCAGCCGGATTCCGCATGCGCAGGTGCGCCGCGCGTTGGAATTGTTGTGCTCCGACGTGATGCCCGCGTTTGCAACCACCCACTGACCGGAAGGACCGATCATGACCGCTTTTACCTGGGAACATATCCACCTACGTAGCCCCGACCCGGCTACCACCGCGGCTTGGTATCAGGACAAACTGGGTGCCGAGGTGATCCGCACGCCGCAGGCTGACGGAGCGACGCGCATCGACCTGCTGCTGGGTGGCGGACAGAAGGTGTTCATCGCGCCGGCTAATCCGTCGCTATGCACCGCCATGCCGCCGGATGCGCCGTATTTCGGGCTGGAACATATCGG
>JAKAZJ010000474.1 GCA_021826565.1 Pseudomonadota bacterium
GCCCGGAGCTGCGGCTGATCGCGATGTCGGCGACCGCCGAGACCGCGCGGCTCGCGGCCCTGCTGGACGCGGCCGTCATCGAGAGCGCGGGAACCCCGCACCCGGTCGCGATCCACCATGCCGCCCGCGACCTTGCCCATCCGCGCGATCTGCCGGAAGCGATGGCCAAGGCGATCCGCGCCGCGCTGGCCGCGCATCCCGGCGATATCCTGGCGTTCCTGCCCGGCATGGCCGAAATCCGCCGCACCGAGGCCGCGCTGGCCGGGCTGTCCGCCCCGGTCCTGGCGCTGCATGGCGATCTCCCGCGCACCGTCCAGGATGCCGCGCTCGCGGCCGATCCCGCCGGCGGGCGGCGGGTGATCCTGGCCTCGCCGGTGGCCGAGACCTCGCTCACGGTCCCCGGCGTGCGCATCGTGATCGATGGCGGATTCCGGCGCGCGCCGTCATTCGACCCCGGCACCGGACTGAGCCGGCTCACCACCACCCGGATTTCGCGTGCCGCCGCCACCCAGCGCGCCGGCCGGGCGGGGCGCGAGGCGCCAGGCGTGGCGATCCGCCTGTGGACCGAGGGGCTGGGCCGCGGCCTGGCGCCGCAGGACCGCCCGGAAATCCTGGCCGCCGATCTGGCCGGGCTGGTGCTCTCGGTCGCGGTCTGGACCGAGGCCATGGGCACCACGCTCTCTGACCTGCGGTTTGCCGACGCCCCGCCCACCGGGGCTCTGGCCGCCGCGCGTGGTTTGCTTGCGGGTCTCGGCGCGCTGGACGCGGCCGGGGCGGTCACCGCGCACGGTGCGCGCATGGCCGCGCTCGGCGCGCATCCGCGCCTGGCGGCGATGATGCTGGCGGCGACAACCCCAGCCGAGGCCGCGCTGGCCGCCACCCTGGCCGCGCTGCTGGAGGAGCGCGATCCGCTGCGCGCGCCCGCCGCCCCGGCCGATCTGGGCACCCGGTTGGCCGCGATTGCCTCGGGGGCCAGTTCCGGGGCGGGGTGGGATCACGCCGCGCTTGCCACGATCCGCCGCGCCGCCGGGCAGTATCGCTCCCGGCTCGGGGTCGCCAACGGCGTGATCCCGCACGGCGATCCCGGCCGGCTGGTGGCGGCGGCGTATCCCGAGCGAATCGCGGCGCGCCGCGATCCCGGCGCGTTTCGCCTGTCGGGTGGCGGCAGCGCGCAGCTGGCGCCCGGCGATCCGCTGGCGCGCGCGCCGCTCTTGGCGGTGGCGGTCCTGCGCGGCTCCGGCACGCCGCGGATCGGCCTTGCCGCGGCGCTGGACCCGGCCGCCCTGCCCCCGGCGCTGGAAGCGCAGGTAACCCTCCAGGTCGAGACCGCGTTCGATCCCACATCCGGCGCGGTGCTGGCACGCCGCCGCCGCCGCCTCGGCGCGCTGGTCCTGTCCGATACCACCGCCCCCGCCAACCCCGAGGAAGCCGCCGCCGCCCTGGCCGCCGCCCTGGCGGGTCCGGCATGGGAGCGGCTGGCCTGGCCGGATGGCGCGCGCCAGTTCCAGGCCCGGGTGGCGCGCATGGCCGCGCTGGAACCAGAAACCTGGCCCGATCTGTCGGACGTCGCGCTGCGGGCGGACGTGGCCGGCTGGCTCGGGCCGCAGCTGGCCGGGCTGCGCCGCTTGTCGGAGGTGGCGGCGCTGGATCTGGCTGCGCTGCTCCGCGCGCGGCTGGATCGGGCGCTGGCGGCGCGGCTGGATCGTGAACTCCCCGAGGCCCTGGCGCTGCCCCAGGGTCGCGCCCCGATCGACTACACCGCGCCCGAGCCGGTCGCCTCGGCCAAGGCGCAGGCGTTCTACGGCCTGTCCACGACGCCGCGTCTGGCCGGTGGCCGCGTGGCGCTGCGCCTGGCGCTGCTGTCCCCGGCCGGCCGGCCGGTGGCGATCACCGCCGATCTGGCCGGGTTCTGGCGCGGCGGCTGGGCGGAAACCCGCGCCGCGCTGCGCGGGCGGTACCCGAAACACGACTGGCCGGAACGCCCGGGCTGAGGCGCACCGGCGCGGCCAGAGCTTGCCGAGCGATGCGATCGGGCTACGATCCCTCATAACAGGGAAGCGAGGGGGGAGGCGCGCGCATGTTCCGAGCGAGGCTGCGCGACGGCGCGCCGAACGCAGTGGCCGGGATGGTGCTGGGCCTGCTGACCGCGGTCAACGCCCTTGCTTATGCCGGGCTGATCTATCGCGGGCCGCTGACGCCCGGGCTGCTGGTGGGCGCATCCGCGCTGCTCGCCGGCGCGGCGGTAAGTTCGGTGGCGATCGCGCTGCTGGCAAAATGTCCCGGGCTGATCGCCGCTCCCCTCGGTAGCACCGCGGTGGTTTATGCGCTGATCCCCACGGCACTTGGCGCACATGCCGGCCTGACGGACCCGATCGCGCTGGCGCGTCAGGTTGCCGTGGTCTGCGGTCTGACCACTCTGTTCGCCGGGCTGGTCTATTGGTTGCTGGGCAATTTCCGGCTGGGCGCGCTGGCCCGGTTCCTGCCCTATCCCGTGATAGGCGGCTACAATGCCGGGCTGGGCTGGCTGTTCATCGCCGGCGGCATCGAGCTCGCGACCGGCGCACATCCGGCCGCGGCAATCGCGCAGGCGCTGACCTCGGCCACGGCGATGGGCAAGCTGCTGGCCTGCCTGGGCGGAGGGATCGCCCTGGTCGCGGCCAGCCGACGCTGCAAACACTGGGCGATCATTCCGATCGGCCTGGTCGCGGCGGTGCTGGGGTTCAACGTGATTCGCCTTGCGCTCGGCGCCGATATGGGCGCCGCCAGCCGCGCCGGCTGGCTGCTCGGCCCGTTCGCGCAGGGACAGATCTGGTCGCCGCCCGACTGGGGCGCGCTCGCCGGGCTCCCACCCGCGCGGCTGGTCGCGACCATCCCGCTCGGCCTCACCACGCTGTTGGCCGGGGGCACCACGGCGATCATGATGCTGAGTGGTCTCGAGCTCGAACTGCACCAGACCATCGATATCAATGCGGAGCTGCGCGCGACCGGCTTCGCCACCGTCGGTGCCGGTCTGTTCGGCGG
>JAKAZJ010000475.1 GCA_021826565.1 Pseudomonadota bacterium
GGGCCGGCAATGCGGCTCTGCCAGCGGGTTGTCTGGGGGAATGGGGGCCGCTATAGGGGGTGCGTCCGCGATACCGGCCGGTCCCGTTCGTCTAGAGGCCCAGGACGCCGCCCTCTCACGGCGGCAACAGGGGTTCGAATCCCCTACGGGACGCCAGTGCGGTATAAAACTGCGAACGCCGGACGCCGCCGATATGCGCCTGCTGCGCGACCGGGCAATGTTCGAGAATGCCGGGCTGCCGCTGTTGCTGCGCCCGGGTCGGTCGGGGCAGGGCGGGCGGCGGGACCGTTGCCGGGCGCGCGCGGTGGCGCGGCGGCAAGGCAGCTGATATAAGTCGCCCCATGCTGGAGCGACTGACAATGACTGCGGCGAGCGCCGCACAGGACCCGTTCGCCGCGCCGATGCGCGGGTCGGGGCCGCGGATCATCTTCGACGTGGCCGAGCCGCGGCGGCTTGAACGCGCCATGACCGATCTTTCGATCGGGCTGCGTCGGTGGCGCCTGGCCTTGACGCTGGCCTGGCTTGACATCCGCAACCGCTATCGCGGCTCGGTGCTGGGCCCATTCTGGCTGACCCTGTCCACCGGGCTGATGCTGGGGGGGATGGGCTTCCTGTACTCGGTCCTGTTCCACGAGACCCTGCGCAGCTACCTGCCATTCCTTGCGGTCAGCATGATCGTGTGGAATCTGATTTCCCAGGTGGTCAGCGACGCGACCGGAAGCTTGATCGCCGCGGAAGGCATGATCCGTCAGTCGCCGCTGCCCTACACCATCCATGCGCTGCGATGCGTGTTCCGCAACGTGATCATCGCCGCGCACAACCTGCCCCTGATTGCGATCGTGCTGGTCATCTGCGAGGTGGTCCCAGGCCCGGAAATCGCCCTGGTGGTGCCGGGGCTTGCCATCCTGGCGCTCGATGGCCTGGCCGCCGCGCTGCTGCTCGGGATGCTGTGCGCGCGGTTCCGCGATCTTGGCCAGATCGTGGCCAGCGCGATGCAGCTTGCGTTCTTCATGACGCCGATTTTCTGGAAGCCGACCTCGCTTGGGCATTATCAATCCCTGTTGCTGCTCGATCCGTTCTACGTGCTGATGCAGGTCGTGCGCGGGCCGCTGCTGGGAAGCGGCGCTCCACCGCTGATCTGGCTGTCCGCGCTGGCCTATACCTCGCTCTTTTGCATCGTCAGCTTCAGCTTTTTCGTCCGCTTCCGCGGCCGTATCGCGTTCTGGGTCTGACCCATGGCCCGCATCGTCGCCGCAGGCTTGGACATTGAGTTCCCGTTGTACCATTTGGGCGGACGGTCGCTGAAGAAGCGACTGCTGGCGCGATCCGGGTTGCGGCTGCGTACCGATCAGGCCAATCGGGTGGTGGTGGCCGCGCTACGGGGCCTGAGCTTCCGCGTGGAACGGGGGGAGCGGGTGGCGCTGATCGGCCATAATGGGGCCGGCAAGACCACGCTGCTGCGCACCCTGGCCGGAATCTACGAGCCGGTCGGCGGACAGTTGCTGGTTGAAGGGGAGATCGGCGCCCTGATCGATCCGAGTGCCGGACTGGATAGCGATTCCACGGGGCGGGAAAATATCCGGCTCCGCTGCCTCTATCGTGGCATCGGCGCCGCGGAATCGCGCGCGCTGGTCGAGGAAATCGGCGCCTTCAGCGGCCTTGGCCAGTTCCTTGACGTGCCCATCCGCACCTACTCCGCCGGGATGTCGGTGCGGCTGTCCTTCGCGATCGCCACCCTGATCGAGCCCGAAATCCTGCTGATGGATGAATGGCTGGCCGCCGGCGACGCCGATTTCCAGAAGCTTGCGCAGAGCCGGCTGGAACAACTGGTCACCGACGCGGAAATCCTGGTGATCGCAACGCATAGCATGGCGACCGCGCGAACCTGGTGCGCGCGCGCGATCCTGCTGGACAGCGGGCGGATCGTCGCCGATGGCCCGGTGGAGGACGTCATCGCCGAAGCCGCCGCGGCGGATGCGCGGAAACGTGAAGCGGCGTAAGGCGGAGCCCCCGGCACGCCTCAGATCAGGCGACGCAGCCGGGCGTGCAAAATGCAGGCGAGCGTGAAGCCATCGGTGATCTCGCCGGCACCAACGAGACGCAGGAGTTCCGGCACCCCGACTGCGAGCGATCCGGTGATCCCCTCATTCAGGGCCGGGGTGCCGATCGATTCAATATCGGCATAATATAACCGGACCGCCAGCCCGAGCAGCCCTGTGGCGCCGTGCACGGCACCAAGCGGGACCAGCCGCGTCACGGTCGCGCCGATCTCCTCGATCAGTTCGGTGCGCGCCGTGGAATCCGCATCCGCACCCGCCTCGATACCGCCGCGCGGCGCCTCCAGATGCCAGCGCCGCGTGGCGTGGCGGAAGTGGCGCAGCAGCAGGATACGACCGTCGGGCAGGCGCGGCAGCACCGCGACACCGGCTGGGTCCTCGGTGCCGCGCAGCACGCGGTGGTGCACGCCGACATCGCCGCCGGGAAAGCGCACCGCGTCACGCACCAACATCAAATAGGGGTCGCGGTAGTGGATACCGACCTCGGCCCAGGCGGCCGGGATGCCACGAGCGGCATAACGTGCCCCCATCTCCCGCTCGACCGCGAAGATTGCCGCCGGATCCAGTATGATTTCGACGCCGCCCGCGGGTGTCTCGAACCAGGCAGGATGGCGCGTGCGCAGCGCAAAGTACTCGGCGAGTCGGGCGGTAACCGCCCCGCTCATTGCGCTGCCACCGCGGCCAGATGCGCACGATAGGCCGCTGCCGCGGGATCCCCCTCGGGCGGTGCCCAGGGCGCCGTCTCGCTGTGCGCGGGATCGAACGGGCCGCTCGTGGTCTCAAGATAGACCAGCCAGTCGCTGCGAAACACCAGCGCGTGGAATAACCCGGCGGGCATGCGGTAGAAGAAGCGTCCGGCTTCGTGGTACGGCGCCATCCGGACGACCTCGGTCACGGTCCCGGATTCGTCGAAGATCAGGGCATCGGCCGAACCTTCCAGGACGGTCAGCGTTTCGGTTCG
>JAKAZJ010000476.1 GCA_021826565.1 Pseudomonadota bacterium
CAAAGTGCCGGGCCACGCCGCCGCGGTGGCGGCGGCGGTGGCGGCGCTGCCGGGGTAGCGCTACCCGGCCGGCTCCAGCACATGGATCACCCGGCTGGCGATCGAGTCCCGGGTCTTTGCCCCATAGGCGGCCATATGCGGGGAGGCCGCATGGGCCGCCAGGGCTTCCTTGCTGGCCCATTTCTCGATCACCACGAAGGTGTCGTCGCCGAATTTGGTCTGGAATCCGCCCATCCCGGCGGCATCGGTGGCGGGACCGTATTCGATGCAACCCTGCTCGGCGTGAACCGCCGGCATGTTGGCGCGGAATGCCTCCAGGATCGGGCCGCGCTGGCCGGGTTTGGCGGTGATGATGGCGATAACGTGGATCATGGCGGTGTCCTTCCCCTGATGTGAGCCACGCCAGCCTAGCGCGGCCCGCCGCGCGCGCCAAAACCGCCGCATTCCCGCCGCGCTTCGGGCTGCCTATATGCGGCAGGTTCCCCAACGCGAGTATCCGCCTTGTCCCGTCCGTGCCTGCTGTTCCCGCTGCTGCTCGCGCTTGCCGCGTGCAGCCAGAGCTATTCCCCCGACACTTACGCCGCCGGCGCCGCGCAGCAAGCGGCAAAGGTCGCGCGCGGCGAGGTGGTCGGCGTCCGCCCGGTGATGATCCGCGCCGACGGCACCGTGGGCGCGGTCAGCGGCGGCGCGGCCGGCGGCGTGGCCGGCGCGCAATCCTCGGGCGGCGCGGTCGGCGCCGCGTTCGGCGCGATCGGCGGCACGCTGCTGGGCGGGCTGGCGGGCAGCGCCGCCGAACAGGCCGTGGCCGACGCCAAGGGCTATGAATACATCGTGCAGGAGACCAACGGCCACCTGGTCTCGGTCGCGCAAACCGATCGGCAACCGCTGCCGATCGGCATGCGGGTCCTGGTGATCGCCGGCAAGCAGGCGCGGGTGGTGCCCGATTACACGGTGAACCTGCCGCACCAGGATACCGGCCAGAAACACGCGCCGGACCTGGCCGCCGCCCCGATCCTTGCCGCGCCGCTGGCGACCGATCCGGCCACGCCGGCGCCGCTTGCCCCGTGACGCTACCCGCTGGTAGCACGGCGCTGCCGCCACGGCCGCCGCTATCGGGGGAAGCCCAATGACCGAAATCCAGTCCGTCTTCCAGCGCGGCCTGTCCGGCCCGCCGGTCGGGCCGAGGCAGCGCGGGTCCGGACGCATCGCCGTGATCGGCGCCGGGGCCGCCGGGCTGGCGGCGGCGAAATACCTGCTCGCGGTCGGCTACGACGTGACCTTGTTCGAGATCGGCAGCCAGATCGGCGGCATGTGGTGCTACAACAACGACAGCGGCCGATCCTCGGCGTATCGCACCCTGCACATCAACACCTCACGCGGGGTGACGCGGTTCAGCGATCTGGATTTCGACGCCGCGACCCAGCCATTCCCCGACCATTACGACATGCACCGCTATCTGGTGGCCTACGCGGCGCAGTTCGGGATCACCCCGCGCATCCGCTTCCGCCAGCGCGTCACCGCGCTGCGCCCCGCCTTCACCCCCGGCGCCGAAGCCCCGGCCTGGGAGGTCACCACCGCGTCCGGCACCGAACGCTTCGACGCCGCGATCGTCGCCACCGGGCATCTCAGCACGCCGCTGCATGTGGAGATGTTTCAGGGCTTCGCCGGCGCGTATCTGCATTCGCATGACTACCGCGCGCCGGAACCCTATGTCGGCAAGCGGGTCTGCGTGGTCGGAGTGGGCAACAGCGCCTGCGATATCGCCTCGGATCTGTGCGTGACCTCGCCGGGCACCGTTCTGGTGGCGCGATCCGGCGCGGTGATCCTGCCCAAGCTGATGTTCGGGCGCGCATTCACCGATATCTCGGCAAAGATCCAGCGACCCTGGGTTCCGCGCCCGGTGCGGCAGCGCATTACGCGCTTCCTGGCCTGGCTGGCGCATGGCGATCTGACCCAGCTGGGCTTCAAGCCGCCGGCGGAGCTGGTGCACACCACGTCCAACGCCACCGTGGTCACCGACATCGCCTATCGCCGCATCACGGTGAAGCAGGGGATCGCGGCGGTGACCGGCCGGCGCATCCGCTTCAGCGACGGCACCGAGGAAGAATTCGATACGCTGATCGCCGCCACCGGCTATCGGATCGATCTCGATATGCTCCCGCCCGAGGTGGTTTCGGTTGCCGACAACCGTCTGGATCTGTGGCTGCGGATCGTCCCGCCCGGTTGGCCGGGCCTGTTCTTCATGGGGTTCTTCAACACCGACACCGCGCTGAACATGGTGTTCGAGCACCAGGCCCGTTTCGTGCGCGAGATTCTGCTGGGGAACGTGATCGCGCCGGATGCGGCGGCGATGCGCCACGCCATCGCCGCCCGCGCCGCGTGGTACGCCGCCCGCTTCAAACACACCCCGCGGCACACGATCGAGGAGGAGCATGTCCGCTACCTGACCGATCTGCGCCAGGCGACGCGGAGCCTGCTTGCCCCGCGGCGGCGGAGTGCCTAAAGTCTGGCGTTGTTGAGAGTAATTCGCAATTGGAGCCCGGCCCTTGGGAAACGACACGAGCCTGATCGCCCGCCGTTGCGAACGTGCCGTGGTGACCGCCTATCGGGACCTGCGCCAGCTGGGGACCAACGACATGGCCGCGTTCCAGGCCTGCACCACGCTGTACCGAATCCATCACCCGGAAGCGCCGGAGACCGAGGCGCGGCGACTGGTCGCGGAATGGATCGACCATCACGTGACCCGGGCCGATCCTCGCCCGACCGCCGGGTGCGCCTGCGGGTGATTGCCGGCGGCGGTCTGGCGCGCGCTGGCGCCGCCGCGGAATGACTCTGTTATGGTATCGTAACGTCTTGGGCGCGCGTTTTCCGCCGTCCGATCAGGCGGAATTTTCGGCGGGGTCGCCGGTGGTCGGTTCGGGGGCGGGTTCGGGCGCTTGTAGGGCCGCGCGTTCGGCGCGCAGCCGCGCCTCCAGCATCTCGTACGCCATCTGGTTCACCCGCAGACACCGCGCG
>JAKAZJ010000477.1 GCA_021826565.1 Pseudomonadota bacterium
CCCGCGTGCAGTCGGTCAGTTTGCCGGGCAGGCGCAGGCGGCGGGTTGGGGATTTGCGCGCTGTATCTTTCGTTTCCTTGCGCCGCAGCCGGTCTTCCGCGCGTTCGATCACGAACGCCAGCAGGTTGTCGGCCTGGGCCGGATCGCCGGCGAGGAAATGGTCGAACCGGTCGCGCAACGCGGTCTCCACCAGGCGGGCGGCGTCGGGGCTGGTGAGTTTCTCCTTGGTCTGGCCCTGGAATTGCGGCTCGCGCAGGAACAGCGACAGCTTGGCCGCGAGCGGTCCGAGCACGTCTTCCCCGGTGAGGACGCCGGCGCGGCGGTTGCCGCGATGCTCGCCCCAGGCGCGCAGGCCTTTCAGCAGCGCGGCGCGGAACCCCGCCTCATGCGTGCCGCCTTCCGCGGTGGGGACGGTGTTGCAATAGGAATGGAGGAAACCGTCGGCGGCCTCCAGCCAGGCCACGGCCCATTCCAGCTTGCCGCTGTCTTCCCCGGGAAGGGCGGCTTCGCCGGACCAGGGCTGGGGCAGGACGCGGGCGGCGTCGGCGATGTCCTCCTCCAGGCTGTCGCGCAGGCCACCGGGGAAATGCAGCACGGCCTGGGGCGGCGTGTCGCTGCCTGGCTGGATCAGCGAGGGATCGCAGGACCAGCGGATCTCGACGCCGCGGAACAGATAGGCCTTGGAGCGGCACAGCCGGTACAGCCGCGCCGGGGCGAAGATCAGGCGGCCGAAAATCTCGGGGTCCGGACGGAAACGGATCGCGGTGCCGCGGCGGTTATGCACCGCGCCGGCATTCACCAGTTTGCCCAGCGGTTTGCCGCGCGCGTAGGCCTGGGTCCACAAAACGCGGTCGCGTGCGACCTCCACCTCCAGCCGTTCCGCCAGGGCGTTGACCACCGAGCTGCCGACGCCGTGCAGCCCGCCCGAGGTGACGTAGGCCTTGCCGCCGAATTTCCCGCCCGAATGCAGCGTCGTCAGGATCACTTCCAGCGCGCTGCGGTCGCGGAATTTCGGATGCGGGTCCACCGGAATGCCGCGGCCGTTGTCGCGCACGGTCAGCCAGTTGTCGGGTTCGAGGGTCATTTCGATGAAGCTGGCGTGGCCGGCAACGGCCTCGTCCATCGCGTTGTCCAGCAGTTCGGCGGCCAGGTGATGCAGCGCTGATTCGTCGGTACCGCCGATATACATCCCGGGCCGGCGGCGGACCGGTTCCAGCCCTTCCAGGACCTCGATATCCTTGGCCGAGTAGGTCTCGGCGGCCGGCGCGGCGGGCGCTGGCTTGCGGGGGGCGGTGCCGGAGCCGAACAGATCGTTCATGCTGTGTTCCTAAGTCCATCCCGGTTCTACCGCGCCGGGTCGAGTCCGGGCAATGTTCTTTGACCTCGGAAGCTGGATTGCGCCGCGGCGGGGATGCTAGTGTCGTCATCATGCATCGGAACACGAGCCCCTTGTTTTCAGTGGCCTGCTGGTCCCTGAAATGGATAGGCATTTCAGGGGCAGGACACTAGGAGAGGCTTATGACGCTGCCATTTGCACTGCCGGTCTGGCTGCCCTGGTGGGCCTCGTTGGTTCTGCTGGTGGTGGTGTTGCTGTGGGGGCTGGCGTTCCTGCTGGTCCCGTTCAGCGTGATCGGCGTGAAGGCGCGGTTGGATGGGCTGGAGGCGCGGCTGGACGAGATCCAGACCGAGATCCGCACCCTGTCGTTGCGTCTGCCCGAGGGCGGGCCTGCCGCGCCGTATGAGGAAGTGTATCCGTCGCCGTTGTCGGCGCCGCCGCCGCCGGTCGCGAGTCGCCGTTCGGCCACCCCGCCGATTCCGCCGCTGGCCGTGCGGCGGACAGCCGAGCCTGCCCCGCCGCCGCGGGTGCCGCGGCGGGTGGAACCCCGCTTCGACCCGCCGCGTTAGCGCGGCGGGCGAGGGGTCTCAGAACCCTTCGCGTTCCAGCCGCTTGCGCTCCATCTTGCGGGCGCGGCGCACGGCCTCGGCCGCTTCGCGGGCGCGCCGCTCGCTGGGCTTTTCGTAGTGGCGGCGCAGCTTCATCTCGCGGAAAATGCCTTCGCGTTGCATCTTCTTCTTGAGCGCCTTGAGCGCCTGATCGACATTGTTGTCACGTACCAGAACCTGCACTTGGCCGCCTGCTCCTTTCGCTGTCCGGTCCCCGCCGATCGGGGACGCACCGACACCGCCGCTGCCGGTGGTCCGGCGCCGCGGGCGCGCTATAACACGGCTCCGCCGGCCCGCCAATCCGTTCCACCCGCCGCAAGGACGTTCATGGCCATCCTGAAAATCGCCCGTATGGGCCACCCGGTGCTGCTGCGCCGGTGCGATCCGGTTGCGGATCCGACCGCACCGGAGATCCGCCGCCTGGTCGCCGATATGATCGAGACGATGGAGGACGCGCCCGGCGTAGGTCTGGCCGCGCCGCAAGTGCATGTGCCCCTGCGCCTGTTCGTGTTCCGCGTGCCGGACGCCCGGGCCGAGGCCGATCCCGAGGACAGCGCCCTGGGCAACAGCGTGCTGATCAACCCGGAATTGGAACTCCTGTCGGAGGAGCGGGTGCTGCGCTGGGAGGGCTGCCTGTCGATCCCCGGCCTGCGCGCGGCGGTGCCGCGGGCGCCGCGGATTCGCTATCGCGGGTTCGATCTGGACGGGCGCGCCGTGGAGCGGGTGGTCAGCGGCTTTCACGCCGGGGTGGTGCAGCACGAATACGACCATCTGGACGGGATTCTTTATCCGATGCGGATGCGCGATTTCCGGTTGTTCGGCTTTACCGAGGAACTGACCCGCGCGGCGGGGGCGGCGTGATGGCCCCCCCGGAACGCACGCCGGCGCGCGATGCAGCGCTGGAGGCGGCGCTGGCGCATATCGCCTTCGACGGCTGGACCCGGGCGGCGTTGGTCCGGGGGCTGGTGGAACACGGCCAGGACCCGGACGAGGCCGATTTGCTGTTCCCGGGCGGCGCGGCGGACATGATCGTCGTGTTCTGCGATCTGGCGGACCGCCGCATGG
>JAKAZJ010000478.1 GCA_021826565.1 Pseudomonadota bacterium
GCGCGGCGCGGCCGGCGAGGTCGTAACGGATCATCGGGAGCTCCTTTGTTTCGGGCCACTCACGCGGCGGGTGTTGTGATGCCGCTCACGCGGCGGGCAGCCAGGGTTCGGGGGCGCGCGGGTCGATGTCGGTGGCGACATCGACCACCACGGTTTCATCCGCCGCGATCGCCTCGCGCAGTGCGGGGCCGATCGCCTCGGGGGTTTCCACGCGGATGCCGCGCAGGCCGAAGCCGCGCGCCAGGGCGGCGAAATCGGTCGGGCCGAACCGCACGAGCTCCGCCACGTTGCCGGGCCGGTTGCCCTGCTGGCGCTGGATGTTCGGCCAGCCCTGGCCGAAGCCCGAGTTGTTGTTCACCACCAGCGCGACCGCGATCCCCCGCCGCCGCGCCGTTTCGAGCTCTGTCAGGTGGTAGTAGAGCGCCCCGTCGCCGGAGAAGCACACGACCTTGCGCTTCCCCGCCGCGCATTTCGCGCCGAGCGCGGCCGGGAAGGACCAGCCGAGCGAGCCGGCGGCGCGCAGGTAGGTCTGGCCGGCCCCGTTCAGTTCGATGCAGGTGCTGGTCCAGATGCCGGAATACCCGGTGTCGGCCACCAGGATGCCGTCGGCCGGCAGCGCGGCGGTGATCTCGGCGCACAGGCGCTCGACGCGGATCGGCGTTGCGGCGGAGGCGAACAGCGGCGCCATCGCCGCCCGCCATTCCGCCATCAGCGCCGCGGCTTCGGCCGCGTACCCGCCGTCCCGCTGCGGGCGGCCGATCGCCGCGCGGAGCTTCGCCAGCGTCGTGCGCGGATCGCCCATCAGCCCCAGCGTGCGCGGATAGGACCGGCCGAGCTCCGCGGGATCGATGTCGATCTGCACGACCTGGGTCGAGAGCGGCGGGATGCGCCAGGAGTGCGTCACCTGATCGCCGGTATGGCACCCGACGAACAGCACCAGATCGGCGTCGTGCACGACGCGGTTGGCCGGGGGCGCGGCATAGTTGCCAGGGCAACCGATCGACAGGCGGTGCTGGGTGGGGATGATCCCGCGCGCGCCGAGCGATGTGCCCACCGGTGCTTCCAGCGCCTCGGCGAGCGCCAGCAGTTCGGCCCCGGCGTCGGACGCGAGCGCCCCCGCGCCGGCGACGATCGCCACGTGCTTCGCAGCCAGCAGGGCGGCGGCGGCACGCTCGATCTCGTCGTCTGCCGGCACGGGCCGGTGCGGCGGCATGCGCAGCTGGAAGGCGGGATCGGCGCCGGCGGGTTCGCCGACCGCACCGGTTTCGATCACCTCCGCCTGCAACCCGTTGAGGTCGAGATGCGCCGGGCGCGGCGTGCCGGTCATCGCCGCGCGCCAGGCCTGGCGAAGCAGGCGCGGCAGGTCGGCGGCCGCGTCGACCTCGGCGGCGAACTTGGTCACCGAGGCGAACAGCGGTGCGTGTGGGATTTCCTGATAGGCGTTGCGGTGCTGGTCGCGCGGCGGCTTGCGCCCGGTGAGCGCGATCACCGGGGAGCGGCCGAGATACGCATCCTGCAGCCCGGCGGCGAGGTTCGCCGCGCCGACCGATTGCGCGAAGCAGATCCCCGGCCGCCCTGCGATGCGCGCGTAACCGTCCGCCATATAGGCGGCGGCCTTCTCGCTGTGCGCCAGCACGCGCGTCACGCCGAGCGTGCCGAGCTCGATCAGTGTGCGGCGCAGCACCGCGTCGATGAAGAACACATGCGTGGTGCCGTTGGCGGCGAGGCTTTGCGCCAGATATTCGGCGCCGGTGCGCGACCCGGTGTCGGTCATCGGCGGTCCCCCGGTTGCGGGGCGAGTGTAGGCGCGCCCGGCGCCGGGGCGGAAGCCGGTGGGACGGAAGCCGGTGGGGCGAGGTGGGCGTGCAGGAACACGCGCACCCGCGCCCAGGCAGCGCGCGCCGCGGCCGGGTCGTAGCGGATCGCATGGCCCAGATAGAAATGCGGCCGGCCCAGTACGTTGAAGGCGTGCGTCGCCCCCGGATAGACGACCAACGAAACGGGCGCGCCGCGCCCGGCACGGCGGGTAAGCAGCGCGCGGCAGGCTGCCGCCGGGGTCCAGTCGTCGCGCGCGCCGATCAGGATCAGCAGCGGCACGCTCATCACGCCGGAAAACCGCCGGCAGTTCGGGTAATAGGCCACGGCGGCGGCAAAGCGCGGCCCGGTGGCGGGCGCGATGCCGCCCCGCGTGATCGCGTCCAGCACCGCGAACCCGCCCATGGAAAAGCCGAGCAGCGCGATCCGCCCCGGCGCCACGTCGCGCCGCGCGACGAGGAAACGCAGCGCGGCGACGGCGTCTTCGGCCTCGGCGCGGGCCCCGCCGGGATGACGGCAGGCATTCGCCCCGCCCAGGCTGTCGAGCGCCAGCGCCAAGTACCCCACCGCGCGCAACCGCGCCGCGGCGGCGATGTCGGGCGGGCCGAAGCCGGCGCAGCCGTGCAGCACGACCACGGCGGGGAACGGGCCGGGGCCGGCAGGGCGGGCGAGGTCGCCATAGAGCGGCCCGCTGTCGGCCCGCACGCCAATCGCCGCGCGATGCGGGGCGACGCGCAGCAGCTGGTCGGCGCGGGCCGCCAGCGGCAGCGCCAGCAGGGCAAGCGCCAGCACCGCCCGGCGCAGCGCGTCGATCATCGCGGGCCCGATCCGGGCTTGCGGTCCCGCATCGCCTCCAGGAACGTCCCCATCATGCGCGCCGGCTCATCGGTGTCCCAGGCCTGCACGAAGCTTTCGATGCCGCGACGGATTGCGGCTTCCGGCGGCAGTTCTTCCCACGCGGCGATCAGTTCCTTCTGCAACCGGATGGCGCGCGGGCCGCCGGCCAGGATCTCCGCCAGCACGCGCGCGATGGCGCCGTCCAGGGACTTGGGCGCCACCGCTTCCTCCACCAGGCCCCAGTCGAGGGCGCGGGCGGCGTCGATCGTCTCCCCGGTCAGCAGCAGGCGGCGGGTGCGGCCCCAGCCGATCAGGCCGGGCAGCAGCGCCGCCTCCACCACCGAGGGGAT
>JAKAZJ010000479.1 GCA_021826565.1 Pseudomonadota bacterium
GGCGGCGGGCAGCGGCGGTGGCGCCACGCGATCGCCGGCATGGAGCAGCAGGATGCGCGCGGCATGGGCCAGGGCGGGGGCGGCGGCGGCCAGGGATGCGGCGAGGCTTGGGTCGTTCGGGCGCCACAGCACCGCGATCACCTGACCCGCCCGGGGGCCAGCCTGCCGCCCCCCCTGGGGGCCCGGCTCGCGGTCGGGTCCGGTTGGCGGCAGCGCCAGGACCGGCGCGCGCGCGTCGAACAGCGCGGCGTGCAGCGCCTGATGCACCCAGGGCGGGTCGTGCGGACCGGGGCGGGCGAGCACGATGGCCCCAGCCCCACCGGAGGTCCCGTTGCTGGCCCAGTTGGCGACGATCGCGGCGGCGGGATGTTCCTCGGTTTCGCTGATCGCGACCGTCCCGCCCGGCCAGGCGGCGACGGCGGCGCGCAACCGGGCCAGGCCAGCGGCGGCATCCTGCTCGGCGACGCGCTCGGCGCTGAGCACTTCCTCGCTGGGCAGGAACGGGGGCGCGGGCGCGGCATGGACCAGCAGGGCGCGCAGGTTGCCGGCGCCGGTCAGCGCCCGCCAGTGTTCGGCCGCGTCCAGCACCGCGCCGGCGCGGGCCGGGCGGTCGATCACGGCCAGGATGTGCCCCGGCTCGGCGCGGGGCTCGGCGCGCGCCTGGCGCGCGGGCCGCAGCACCGTGCCGGCCTGGTGTCCCACCGCCACCGCGCCGAGGCACAGCAAGACGGATAGCGCGACATTGCCCAGCGCCTGCGCGCCGCGCCCGTCGCGGATCAGATCGAGCGTCTGCAGGCTGAACGAGGAGAACGTGGTGTAGCCGCCGCAGAACCCGACCATCACGAAGGTCCGCGCCGCGGCGGCGCCGGCGATGCGTCCGTCGGCGGCGGTCAGGCTGGCGGCTAAACCGATCAGGCACGATCCGGTGACGTTGATAAGGATCGTGCCCCACGGGAACGCGGGGCCGGTCAGCCGCGCCATCGCGACCGCCACCCAGGCGCGCGTCATGCTGCCGAGCGCGCCGCCCAGTCCGATCAGTACATAGGAGAGCATCCGTCCGGCTCCGGCCATGTGCTCCGCCGCACCCGGCCCGTTGCCGGAGGGTCGGAGCTTGCAGGAGTCATCAGCCATGGCACGGCGGTTGAGGGGGGACTCCATCCCCGTTTCAGCTTGCCCGGGCGGACGCGGGCGAGCAAGCCCGTCGTGGGGTTCACGTCATCGTGGCAAGAAACCGGTCGCGCGCAACGGGATGAAACAAAAAAAGTTGCCACAAGCCATTCCCGTGGCGCGCGATCCGCGCTAAGGGACCGCCACCCTGGAGCATGGGATGCGATTCCATTAAGGCCCGTCCGCTCCAGCCACGCAGGAGAGAATAAACGATATGAAAGCCAAATCCGTGGTTCGCGAGACCGATCCGGAGATCATCGCCGAAGACTTCAAGCTGGAGGACTTTCTACCCCATCGTCTGGCTGTTGCCGCGCAGCGCGTGAACCGCATGATGTCGCATCGGTTCGAGGATGCGAGCGGCGTGTCGATCCCCGAATTCCGTGTGCTGGCCGCGATCGGCCGCTACGGCGTGCTGTCGCCCAGCATGGTCGGTGAGCGCACCGCGATGGACAAGGTCAAGGTAAGCCGCGCCGGCGCCAGCCTGGTGGCCCGCGGCCTGCTGAAGCAGAGCCAGGATCCCACCGACGGCCGCGGACGCCTGCTGCGCCTGACCCGCAAGGGCGCGACCGCCTGCCAGAACCTGATCCCGCTGGCGCGCGAGATCGAGGAAGAACTCGCCCGCGGCCTCGGCCGGGCGGAATGGACCTCGCTTGCCAAGGCGCTGCATCGGCTCGACCAGCACGTGACCGGGATCGAGGCGCCGGAGACCGCCGAAGCGGCGGACTGATCGTGCCCCCGCCCTCGGCCCGAATGGGCCGGGGGCGTTCCGCTTGCGGCAACTCCCCCTTGGCCGTTTCCGGCCTCGGCCCCATACAGGGGGGCATGGACGCCGTCACGGTCACTCATCTTTCCAAACGCTACGGCGCCACACGCCACGGCGCCACTCTGGCGGTTGACGATATCGGCTTCCGCATCGCGCCCGGCGCCACGCTGGGCCTGCTCGGCGGGAATGGCGCGGGCAAGACCACCACCATCGCGATGCTGCTGGGGCTTCTGATTCCCTCGGCCGGACGCATCCATGTGCTGGGCCACGACATGGCGCGCGACCGCTTCGCCGCCCTGGCGCGGATGAATTTCTCCTCCCCCTACGTGGCGCTGCCGGCGCGCCTGACGGTGGCGGAGATCCTGCGCGTCTATGGCCATCTCTACGGCGTGACCGGGCTGGAAGCGCGGATCGCCGGGCTGGCGGCGGAGCTTGATCTGGCGGCGCTGCTGCACCGGCCGGCGGGGCAACTCTCGGCCGGGCAGAAGACCCGCGTCGCCCTGGCCAAGGCGCTGATCAACCGCCCCGACGTGCTGCTGCTGGACGAACCCACCGCCAGCCTGGACCCCGATACCGGCGACTGGGTGCGCACCTGGCTGGAACGCTACCGGGCCGAGAGCGGCTGCGCGATCCTGCTCGCCTCCCACAACATGGCCGAGGTGGAACGGCTGTGCGACGAGGTGCTGATGATGAAGCAAGGCCGGATCGTCGATCGCGGCAGCCCGGCGGGGTTGCTTTCGCGCTACGGGCGGGAAGATCTGGAGGAAGTGTTCCTCGACATCGCCCGCGATCGCCGCGCCGTGGCGGTTGCGCCATGAACGGGGCACCGCGGCGGGTCTGGGGATTGTTGTATCGGCATCTGGCGCTGTACCGCCGGTCCTGGCCGCGGATTCTGGAACTGGCCTATTGGCCGGTGCTGCAGATGTGCATCTGGGGCTTCACCGCCCGCTTCCTGGCCGCGCGCCTGGCCGCGGTGCCGGGCGGGACGGAACGCGCGGCAAGCCTGGCGGGTGCGGCGCTGCTCGGCGGCGTGCTGCTGTGGGAAGTGGCGCTGCGCGGCCAGATGGGGGTC
>JAKAZJ010000480.1 GCA_021826565.1 Pseudomonadota bacterium
GGCAGCATGGCGCGGATCGCGTCGGGGTCGGATTCATAGTGGATCAGCAGATATTCGCGGTTGATGAAGCGATACGGGCCCTTGGGATAGCTGGGGCTGGCCAGCGGCATGGCCGAGGCGGCCAGTATTTCGTCGCGCGTCATGCGCCTGCTCCGTGCAATGGGTGCTGACGCCTATGTGGCCCGGATCGTCCCCGCGCGCATGAAAAAACCGCAAGCGTTGCCATATTGTCATGCGTCCCTCGACGCGGACGTGTCATCACCCCGCTCTATTGCACAGGAGACCGGCATGGATATCACCCCTGGCCCGACCGCGCCCGCCGATACCGCGCCCCGTCCGCCCGGCTGCGACCGGGTGGGGCTGGTGCTGCAGGGCGGCGGCGCGCTCGGGGCCTACCAGGCCGGGGTGTACCAGGCGCTGCATGAGGCCGGGATCGAACCCGATTTCGTCGCCGGCGTGTCGATCGGCGCGATCAACGGGGCGATCATCGCCGGCAACGAGCCGGCGCGCCGGCTGGAACGGCTGCACTCGTTCTGGGATCGGATCACCTCCCGCCCCCCCGGCACCTTCGCCTGGCCGTTCCCGGTGGACGGTGACGGACCGCGGCGGACGGTCAACGCGCTGGCCTCGGCCCAGGCCATGATGTTCGGCCAGCCTGGGTTCTTCACCCCCCAAATCCCCAATGCCTGGCTCAGCCCGCGCGGGGCGCGCGGCGCCACCAGCCTCTATGATACCGCGCCGTTGCGCGCGACGCTGGCGGAGCTGGTGGATTTCGAGCTGCTGAACCACGGCGCGACACGCTATGCCGCCGGGGCGGTGGCGATCCGGTCCGGCAATTTCCGCTTCTTCGATACCACCACCGACACGATCGAAACCACGCATGTCATGGCCTCCGGCGCATTGCCGCCGGCCTTCCCGATGGTCCGTATCGGCGAGGAGTGTTACTGGGACGGCGGCCTGGTCTCCAACACCCCGTTGCAGCATGTGCTGGATCACGCCGGCGCGTCGCGGATGCTGCTGTTCCAGGTGGATCTGTTCAGTTCCCGCGGCGCGCTGCCGCGCGACATGGCGGACGTGCTGAGCCGGGAAAAGGACATCCGCTATTCATCGCGCACCCGCATGATGACCGATCTGTTCAAGGAACGTTTCCGCACCCACCGGCTGCTGCGCGGATTGCTGGGGAAGGTCCCGGACGACAAACTGAGCGCCGAGGAACGCGCGCTGAAAGCCAGCTGCGCGAACCTGCCCGAGATCACCCTGCTGCAACTGATCTTCGAGCCGGCGGCCTACGAAGGTGAGGCGAAGGATTACGAATTCTCGGCCGCCTCGATGCGCGAGCACTGGGCGGCGGGGCTGCGCGATACCCAGGCGACGCTGGCGCATAAGACCTGGATCCGGGTCGCCGACAGCCCGACCGGGATCGCCGTCCACGACGTCCACCGGGCGTAGCCGGAGACAACCCGGACGGACGTTACGCCTGCGCGATCGCCGCCGACCACGGCGAGGCCGCGTCGCTGATCCCGTGCCGGGCTCCGTCGGGGGCGAGCATGATCGCGTTCGGGCAGGCGAAATTGATCGGCATGACGCCGTGTTCCACCACCTCCACCGGGCCGTCCGCGCGCAGCGCCGCGATCACGGCGGGGTCCATCCGCCGGTCGATCGTGACCAGGTCGGGGCCGGAGACGTCGATCCGCGGGTGATGCGCCGCCGCCGTCACGTCCATCCCGAACCCGGCGAGGAATGTCACCAGCTGCGCCACCGCCGCCATGATCCGCCGCCCGCCCGAAGCCCCGGCCGCCAGCACCGGCCGGCCGCCGTCGCGCAGGATCACCGGCAGCATGTTGGTCAGCGGGCGTTTGCCGGGAGCGATGGAGTTCGGCTGCCCCGGGCGCGGATCGAACCACATCACCCCGTTGTTCATCAGCACGCCCGAGCGCGGCAGCACCACGCGGCTGCCCATGGAGGACAGCAAGGTGGTGGTCATCGCGACCATGGTCCCCTCGGCGTCGCAAACGGTCAGGTGGGTGGTGCAGGTCTCGGCCGCGTTGGTCTCCGCCGCGCCGAGGCCGGCAAGGCGTTCGGCGTACGCGGTCTTCATGGCGCGGGCCAGCGCGACGAACCAGGCCGGCGTGGGGGATGTGGCGGCCGGAAGCTGGTCCAGGACCCGGGTCAGGGTCGGCGCGGCGGTCAGGCCGCCGGTCAGTTGCAGGACGCGGCCGGACCAGGCGTGATCGGTGACCGGGCGGACCACCGGGCGGCAGGCGCGCAGGTCCGCCGCGTCCAGAACCCCTTCCATCTCGGCACAGTCGGCGGCGATCGCGGCGGCGATGTCGCCCTCGTAGAAATCGCGCAGGCCGGCGCGGGACAGATGCTCCAGCGTGTCGGGCAGACGGCCGAGCGGGAAGAAGCCGGGCACGCCCTGATAGGGCGCCACCGGCGGCAGGCCGTTCGGCAGGTAGATGCGCGCGCTTTCCGGATAGCGGCGCAGCACCGCGGCCGAGGCGCCGATTTTCAACGTGGTGTACCAATCCGCCGGCAGGCCGCGGCGGGCCAGCGCCAGGGCGGGGGCGATCACCTCGGCCAATGGCAGGCTGCCCCAGCGTTCCAGCAGCGCCGCGTAGCCGGCGGCCGACGACGGGATCGCGAAGGAAAGCGGGCCGTGGATATTCACATCGCCCGCCACCTCGGGCCAGGCGAACAGGTCCTGGACCATGCGCCCGGTCAGCGGAAACCGCGCCGGGTCCAGCCGGCGCGGCGCGACCGGGCCGAAATCCATCACCTCCGCGCGCGGCTGGCCGGCGCGGTGGACCAGGGCAAAGCCGATCCCGCCCAGGCCCGAGTTCCACGGCTCCACCGTGGCGAGCGCGAGCGCGGTGGCAACCGCGGCGTCGATCGCGTTGCCGCCGGCATCCAGGATCGCCACGCCGGCCTCGGCCGCGGCGCCGACCTGGGAGACCACCATGCCGCGCCGGCCGCTGGCCGCCGGCTTGGCCAGGTGCCA
>JAKAZJ010000481.1 GCA_021826565.1 Pseudomonadota bacterium
CTCACGGATTTCGTTCAGGGACAGCGGCATGATCTGAACGTTGCGCCGGGATTCCGGCGACGTCCAGAGCACGCCACACGCACGACGCCGCGCCTTACCCCCGCACGTCCACCAGCACCACCTCCGCCGTCCCCTCGGCCCGCAGGACAAGCTCGGTCTCGCCCGAGATCGCCACTCCGTCCCGCGGCCCGGCCAGCACGCCGTTTACCGATACGCGCCCGCCGGTCGCCACCAGATAGGCCGCGCGCCCGGGCGCCAAGGTCAGCCGCGTCTCGGTCCCGTCGGCCAGCGTGCCCGCCAGCACCGCCGCGTCTGCATACAGCGGCAGCGCGCCCAGCGCCGCGTCCCCATCCCGTCCGCCGGCCAGAACCCGCAGCCCGGCCGCATCGACACCGGGGAACACCCGCGTCTCCCAGCCCGGGGCCACACCGCCACGGTCCGGATGGATCCAGATCTGGAACAGCCGGGTCGGCACCGTCTCGCGGTTGAACTCGGCGTGCACGATGCCGGTGCCGGCGTGCATCACCTGCACCTGGCCGGCTTCGGTGCGGCCTTCGTTGCCCAGGCTGTCCTGATGTGTGATCGCGCCGTCCCGCACATAGGTCACGATCTCCATCTCGCGATGCGGATGGGCGTCGAACCCGGTGCCGGGGGCAATCTCGTCGTCGTTCCAGACCAGCAGGCGGCCGAAACCCATCCGCTCCGGGTCGCGATAGGACCCGAAGCTGAAATGGTGCCGCGCGTTCAGCCAGGTGTTGCGGAAGCGGCCAATGCCGTCGAAGGGACGCAGCTCGATCATCGGAAATCTCCGGTTTATCATTCGATATCGAATGACTTGCCGCCCAGATGGGTTCCCCCCGGGCCGGCCGCAAGCCCCGGAACGCGCGGCAGCCCCGCGCCCGCCGCACCCAGCCCCAGGCGCCGCAGCAGCCCGCCCAACGTTGTCAGTTCCGCCGGCGTCAGCGCCGCCATGGCCGCCGCGATGGCAGCTTCGTGGCGCGGGAACAGCGCTTCGATCTGCGCCCGCCCGGCCTCGGTCAGCGCCACCAGCACCGCGCGTCGATCCCCCGGCGCCCGCCCGCGCCGGACCAGGCCGCGGCGCTCCAGCTTGCCGATCACATCGGTCATGTTGCCGGGGCTGGTCAGGATCTTGCGCCCCAGCGCAACTTGGGTGAGCGGGCCTTTATGCATCAGCGCTTCCAGCACACCGAACTGGGTCGGCGTCAGCCCGGCGGCGATGATCGCCGGTTCCACCCGCGCGTCGATCGCGCCGGCCGCGCGCAACAATTTCACGTATACCGAAAGCGCCAGCGCCGCCGGCGGCGGTTCGGCCACCTCAGCGATTCATCAGCACCGGCAACGCGGCGCGTTCCAGCACGTGCCGCGTCACCCCGCCCAGGATCAACTGGCGCAGGCGCGAGTGCGAATACGCCCCCATGGCCAGCAGATCGCAGCCGAAATCCCGCGCCGCGGCCAGGATTCCCGCACCCACCACGCTGCCCACCGGCTGGAACGTGACCTGATCGGTCGCAATCCCGTGCAGCGCCAGGTAGGCGGCCAGTTCCGGCGCCGCCGGCCCGCGCCGCTGGTAGCCGTCGGCCGACAGGATTCGCACCGCCTCGGCGCGGTGCAACCACGGCAGCACGGCGCTGACCGCCGAGGCGGACTCGGCGGTCCCGTTCCAGCCCAGGCAGATCCGCGTGCCCACGGTCTTCGGCGCCACCTGCGGCGACAGCAGCACCGGCCGGCCGGAATCGAACAGAACCGCGTGCAGCGCGTCGGAAGACGAGACGTCCTCCCCGGCCTCGGGGTGCGGGACGATCGTGAGGTCGGCCAGGCGGGCCTGCTGGGCCACCAGATCCTCCTCCCGGCCGATCACGGCGGCGAAGCTCGCGGTGGCGGCCTCGGTGCCGGGCACCGGCTCGCCCAGCGTGACGTCGTGCTGGGTTACAAAGCGATCGAACATCGCGCGCACGGCATGGGCGCGGTCGTTGCTCTCACGCTCGGTGGCGGTCATCATCTCCTCGATCATCGCGCCTGACAGGCCTTCCCCGGCCAGCGGCGCGACGTCGCGGCTATCGACGCGGACATGCAGCGCCAGGACATGGGCGTTCCACAGACGCGCGATCTGCAACGCGGTCGCCAGCGCCGCCTCTCCGGCGGCGGTGCCGGTCAGCGGCAGCAGCAGCTTGCGTATTGGCATGGCGAGCTCTCCCCGAACGGCAATCCAGATGTGCAATCCTAGCACGGCCGGAGCGGCGGCCGATAGCGGTTGCGCGGCACGTGCCGCGGGTGGAATACCGGCACCAGACAACCCTCGGAGTTCCCATGGGCACGCCCCTCCCCGACGATCCGCCCCCCTATTACGCCGCCCATGTCTTCGTCTGCGGCAACCGCCGCCCGGACGGCCATCCGAAGGGCAGCTGCGCCGCACGAGGGTCGGAAAAACTCCGCGATTACATGAAGGTGCGCGCCAAGGAGCTGGGACTGGCCGGGGTGCGGATCAACAGCGCCGGCTGCCTCGATCGGTGCGAGCACGGGCCGTGCCTGGTGGTCTATCCCGAAGGCGTCTGGTACCACGCCGAGACCACGGCGGATATCGACCGCATTCTGACCGCGCATCTGCGCGACGGCGAACGGGTCCCGGCGCTGTTCCTGCCGCCCGAAACCCGCGCTTGATCGGGACGTGCTGACCCCGGCCGAACGCCGCTTCGTCCTCGCCGCCCGCGTGGCGCGGCTGGGCAGCGTCGGTCCGGACGGCACCCCGCATCTGGTGCCGGTGTGCTTCGCGCTGGCCGACGCCAGCCTGTATGTCCCGATCGACGAGAAACCGAAACGCCCGGGCGTGGTGTTGCAGCGCCTGCGTAACCTGACGGCCCGGCCGCTGGCCTCGGTACTGGTGGATCGTTATGACGAGGACTGGCGCAACCTGGCCTGGGTGATGCTGCGCGGGACAGCGGAAATCATGACCGGCGGAGCCGAGTACGAAGCCGCCCA
>JAKAZJ010000482.1 GCA_021826565.1 Pseudomonadota bacterium
CGCGCATCTGGTCGCACTTCAATCACCGCGGGGCGGCCGGTTCTACAAGTGCGGGCTCAACCGCCAGAACTGGTCGCAGACGGGCCGCACCGACGTGTTCCTGAAGGACGCCGCGTGCCGCCGCTTCACGGAGAACGCGCCATGAGCGAAGGGGATATCGCGATCGGCAAAGCGGTGATGCGCCCGAACGCCGGCGAGCTGGTGGGGCCGCGCGGGCGCGCCCGGCTGATCGGCACCCAGCTGCTGTTGGCGCGGGCGCTGCTGGATGCAAGGGGCCGCACGCTGAGCCGGGCGTTCCTGGCCGATGTTTTGTGGGGGGAAAAGCCCGATCCCCGGATCGACCGCGGTGTTGACGTGCACCTGTCCCATCTGCGCCGGAAGCTGGCGGCGGTGGGCAGCGGCGTGATGCTGCTGTCCGTCCGGCACGTCGGGTACTGCATCACGCTGCCCGAGCACGCCGGCGACGCGCGGCTGCTGACGGTGGCGCAGACGCGGCTGCTGGCGGAGGTGGTGGCCGCGGCGGGGCGCGCGGACGCCGAACTGGCGCGGCGGTTCGAGGATGCGGGGCGCGCGGCGTGAGCGTGATGGGCCCCGGTGCGCTGTATGCGTCGGCCGAGCTGCGGAAGGCGATGGCGGCGCTGCGCGCGGAGGGTGCGACGCCTGGCGTGCTGCTCAACGCCCTGGCGGCGGTGTCGGGCGAGCTGGTGCGCGAGATCGCGGCAGAGGAGGAGTTCACCGGGCGTCTGGCGAAGGATTTCCTGGGGCGCGTGCAGGCGCACGCGCGGCGCGGATGAGTGATGTGATCGCGCGCCCGGATGTGTTCCTGCCGTACCAGCAGCGGCTGTGGGTGGCGATCGACCGGAGCCGGGTGGTGGTGGAAGAGAAATCCCGCCGCACCGGCTTCAGCTGGGGCGCCGGCGCGGTGGCCGTGGGCTATGCCGGGCGGGCGCGCGGCGCCGGCGGCATGGACGTGTTCTACATGGGCTACACCCTCGATATGACGCGGGAGTTCATCGATTACGTCGCCAGCTGGGCGAAGGCGATGGCGGTGACGGCGGACGCGGTGGAGGAGTTCCTGTTCGCCGATCCCGAGCGGCCGGAGAAGGATATCAAGGCGTTCCGGGTTCGCTTCGCGTCGGGGTTCGAGGTGGTGGCGCTGCCGTCGGTCGCGCGGGCGCTGCGCGGCAAGCAAGGTCTGGTCATCCTGGACGAAGCCGCGTTCATGGACGACCTGGACGAGGTGCTGAAAGCCGCGCTCGCGCTGCTGATGTGGGGCGGCAAGGTGGTCATCATTTCCACCCATAACGGGGAGACGAACCCGTTCAACCTGCTGGTGAACGACATCCGCGCCGGGCGGAAGCCGTATGCGCTGCTGCGGACCACCTTCGACGAGGCGCTGGCCGAGGGGTTGTATCAGCGGATCTGCTACACGCGCGGCGACGCGTGGTCGGCCGAAGCCGAGGCGGCTTGGCGGGCCGAGATCATCAGCTTCTACGGCGATGCGGCCGACGAAGAGCTGTTCGTGATCCCGTCGCCCACCAGCGGCACGTTCATCCCCGGCCCGCTGATCGAGGCGCGGATGGACGCGGGGGTGCCGGTGATCCGGCTGGAACGCGACGCGGGGTTCACCCTGGCGCCGGAAGCGATGCGGCGGGCCGACATCGCCGATTGGTGCGCCGACGCGCTGGCGCCGGTGCTGGCCACGCTGGACCCGGCGACGCCGCATTGCTTCGGATGGGACTTCGCGCGCAAGGGCGACCTGTCGGTGCTGCTGGTGTTCGCGCTGGCGCGCGACATGATGCGCCGCTGCGTGCTGGCGCTGGAACTGCGGAATGTCCCGTTCGGCCAGCAGCGCCAGGCGCTGTGGTATGTGCTGGACCGCCTGCCGCGGCTGCGCGCCGGGAAGATGGACGCCGGCGGCAACGGCGCGCAGATCGCCGAGGAGACGGTGCAGCAATACGGCGCGACCGTGGAAGCGGTGATGCTGACCGAGCCGTGGTACCGGGAGCATATGCCGGCGCTGAAAGCGGCGTTCGAGGACGGCACCGTCGTCATCCCCCGCGACCGGGAGATCGGCGACGATTTCCGGACGCTGAAGCTGATCCGCGGCGTGGCGCGGGTGCCTCCGGCGCGACGGGAAGAAGCGGGCAAGCGCCGGCACGGGGACGCGGCGATCGCCGGCGTGCTGGCAATCGCGGCCAGCCGGGCGGAGCCGGAGGTGTATGGCTACCAGGGCGGCGTGCGCCCGCGCGGGATGTTCGGCGCGGACGCCGACCGCGCGCGCTGGCGCGATACGCCGGACCCGGACGAGGACGCGCCGCGAGCCGGCGGTGCCGGCATTGTGCCGGCGCTGCGCGGCGGGTGGGCGTGATGCTGGACACGGAAGACCTGGACCGGGTGCGGCGCGCGATCGCGCAGGCGGACGTGCTGAAGCTGCGCGAGCTGGTGGCGCTGCGGCTGCCGCCGGGCACGCGGGACTGGCGGATCGTGCGGGATCTGTCGCGGGCCGATCCGCTGGCGTTCAGCGGGGACGACCACGAGGAGATCCAACGCTTGATGTGGAAATACCGGCGCCGGCTGCCGCGCGAGCTCGCGCCGGGGATGGACCCGGACGATCCGCTGGTGCGGGCGGCGATCATGGAACAGGAGGTGCAGGATGGACTTCGTTGAGGACATGAAGGGGCGGCTGCGAGAGTTGTGCGCGGACGCGCCCCCCGAGGCGCCCGTGTTGATGCGGCTGCTGGCCGCGGGGCTGCGGGAGCGGCTGCTGCTGGCCGACGCGTTGGAAGCGATCGCCGGCGAGCTGGAAGCGCGCCCGCGTGTCTGACCCCCCGCGCCGCGGGCTGGTGGATCAGTTCGGGGAGGCGATCCCGGCGGCGACCGTCGCGCAGCTGCGCCAGCAGATCGCCGCGCCGGACGCGGCCGGCGGACGGCCGCCGTTCATCGAGCAGGTCGCCTTCGGCGTCACCCCGCAGCGGCTGGGCGCGATCCTGCGC
>JAKAZJ010000483.1 GCA_021826565.1 Pseudomonadota bacterium
CTGCGCCACCGATCTGTCGGCGTTCTATTTCGATATCCGCAAGGACGCGCTCTATTGCGACCGCCCGGACAGTCTGCGTCGGCGGGCCGCGCGCACCGTTCTGGACGTGCTGCACCGGACGCTGTGCTGCTGGCTGGCCCCGGTGCTGTGCTTCACCGCGGAGGAAGCCTGGTGCGCCCGCTTCGGGGAGGCGGACAGCGTGCATCTGCAACTCTTCCCGACGCCGCCGGCGGCATGGCGGGACGAGGCGCTGGCCGAGAAATGGGCGCGCATCCGTGAGCGCCGGCGCGCGGCGACGGTGGAGCTGGAAGCGATGCGCCAGCAGGGAAAGATCGGCGCCTCGGTGCAGGCCGCGGTGACGCTGGGCTTTGCGCCCGGGGAGGAGCGAATGCTCTCGGCCGAGGACTGGGCCGACGTGCTGATCGTGCCGCGCGTGGTGCTGACCGAGGGCAACGGCGCCCAGGCCGCGCTCGCCGCCGGCGCCAAATGCGCCCGCTGCTGGCGGGTGCTGGAGGAAGTGGGCCGGGTGCCGGCGCACCCCGCGCTGTGCGCGCGCTGCGCCGACGCGGTGGACTCCGGCCTGGTCTGCCGCCCGGCCGCCGCGTGAGCCGCCGCCCGGCCGCGATCGGCGCGCTGGTCGCGCTGGCGGTGTTCGCCGCCGATCAGGGCTCGAAATACTGGGTGCTGCACGGGCTCGATCTGCCCCGGCGGATCGACGTGCCGGTGCTGCCGCACCTGGACCTGACCATGGTGTGGAACCGCGGCATCACCTTCGGGCTGCTGACCGGGCACGGGGCGTGGGACGCGGTGATCCTGGCCGTGCTGGCGCTGGCGATCGTGGCGGCGCTGGGGGTGTGGCTGTGGCGGGCGGCCTCGCTGCGCCAGGCGGTGCCGATCGGCGCGATCGCCGGCGGGGCGGTGGGCAACGTGCTGGACCGGCTGCGCTACGGGGCGGTGGTGGATTTCATCCGCGTCCATGCGTTCGGCTGGTCGTGGTACGTGTTCAACCTGGGGGACGCGGCGATCGTGTGCGGGGTGGCGGCGCTGGTGCTGCTGGGCAGCGGGAAGCGGGTTGACCAGACCCAACGATAGTTCGATGATTATCGTATGGACGAGCTCTCCCGCGCCGTGTCCGCCCTGGCCGCGCTGGCCCACGCCCACCGGCTGGCGCTGTTCCGCCTGCTGGTGCAACGCGGCCCGGACGGGCTCGCCGCCGGCGAGATCGCCGCTCGGCTGGGGGTGCCCCCGTCCTCGCTGACGTTCCATCTTCAGCATCTGCTCCATGCCGGGCTGGTCACGCGGCGCCGGGTCGGGCGCAGCCTGATCTATGCCGCCGATTTCGCGGCGATGGGCGCGTTGCTGGGGTATCTGACACGCAACTGCTGCGGGCGGGACGATGCCGCCGCGCCCGATGAGTCCGAGAGGAGGATCGCATGACCGCCTGCTGCACCCCGCCCGACTCGGCGGCGCTGAAATCCCTGGTGCGCGACCGTTACGGCGCCATCGCCGCCGGTTGCTGCGGGGCGGAGCCGAAAAACTCCGCCCGCATGGGCTACGCGGCGGAGGAGCTCGCTTCGGTGCCGGAGGGCGCCAATCTGGGCCTGGGCTGCGGCAACCCGCAGGTGATCGCGGCGTTGCGTCCGGGGGAGGTGGTGATCGACCTCGGCTCCGGCGCCGGGTTCGACTGCTTCCTGGCCGCGCGCGCGGTGGGGCCGGCGGGGCAGGTGATCGGCGTCGATATGACGCATGAGATGCTGGCCCGGGCGCGGGAGAATGCGGCGCGGATGGGGGCGGGGAACGTCAGCTTCCGGCTGGGCGAGATCGAGCATCTGCCGGTGGCCGACGGGACGGTGGATGTGGTGCTGTCCAACTGCGTGATCAACCTGGTACCGGACAAGGCGCAGGTGTTCCGGGAGGCGTTCCGGGTGCTGAAGCCGGGCGGGCGGCTGGCGGTCTCGGACGTGGTGAATATCGCCCCGCTGCCGGAGCGGTTGGCGGGGGATCCGGCGCTGCTGTGCGGCTGCGTGGCGGGGGCGGCGCCGGTGGCCTCGGTGGAGGGGTGGTTGCACGCGGCGGGGTTCGAGGGGGTGGCGGTGACGCTGCGGCCGGAGAGCCGGGAGTTGATCGAGGGGTGGGCGCCGGGGTCGGGGGTGGAGGCGTTTGTGGTGTCTGCGGCGATCGAGGCGCGGAAGCCCGGGGTGTAGCGGCCCGGCGTTGACTCTATCGCTGCTCGGATCGATCGCGGGTACGCGAAAGTTGTCTCCGGAATCTTTCCCGCGTCGTGGCATCCTGTTCTGGACGGCGCTGCCGCTCGACATTGCGACCCTGCGCGGCGGCTTGGTCGAGAATGTAGTCGGCCGATTGAACGAGACCGGCAGCCTCGAGCTCGCGCAGGAAATCGCCGGTGCTGATCAGGCTTACCCGCTGATCGACGACGGCGCGCCGCTTCTCGATATCGGTGTCCTCGAACAGCAGCAATGCCTTGGCGGTGGGGTCGCGGCGCAGCCATCGGTCCAGGGTTTCGATCGCCGCCTGCTCGCCGAGCCCGCGGATCGTACGCCCCTCTTCGAGCCGCCGCTGCTGGTCGATGCCGATATCGGTGGGGGCGATCTCCACCACGCCGAGATGGTCGTTGATCCAGGCGACGATCTGCTCCGCGCCCGGCGCGCCATGGACCCGCGTGGCTTCGATATAGACCGCGTCCGGGATCCGCACGGGCAGCCCCGGCCGCAGCAGGATGTCGAGCGATCCCGCCAGGACCAGCGTGAACAGCGGCGAGGTATCGGTCACGATCAGGCTGAACGGGCCGGTCACCGACGGCCCCGCAAGGCTTCGCGAATCAGCGCCCGGCCGCGCAGCCGCGCTTCGACATTCGGGCCCGTCATCGCCGCGACCGGCGGGCGCAGGCCGAGTTCGCCGAGGGCGCCGAGCACCTGCACATAGTCGTCGAATCCCTGCTCACGCAGGTCGTGCCACGTGATCTCGCCGGCCG
>JAKAZJ010000484.1 GCA_021826565.1 Pseudomonadota bacterium
GCGTGTTTGCCCCCGAACGCTTCTGAATTACCGGCGCCGCGTTGCCCATAGCGCGGCCCGCGCGGCCAAGGCCCGCGGCGCGAACCGCAGCGCGAACACCGTCGCCGCGTTGATCCCACCGGCAACCACCAGCGTCCGCCCGTTGGCCATGGCGGCGAGGCCGATCCGCGCCACCGCGTCGGCCGACATCATCCGCCTCGGGTTGTGCCCCGCCGCGTCGGGGCCGCTTGCCACGTCGAAGAACTCGGTCGCGGTCCCGCCCGGGCACAGCACCGATACGCGCACGCCGCGCGGCGCCAGTTCGGCATCCATCGCCAGCCCCAACGAGACCACGTAGGCCTTGCTGGCGGCGTACGCGGCGAACCGCGGCACCGGCAGGAAACCGACGATCGAGGCCACCTGCAGGATCCGCCCGAATCCGCGCGCCACCATCGCCGGCGCATAGAGCCGGCTGAGATGGGTCAGCGCCACGACATTCACCGCCAGCAACCGTTCCGTGCGTGCCCAGTCGGTTTCATCGAACGCGCCATACACGCCGAGACCGGCGTTGTTGATCAGCAGATCGACATCCGGATGCGCCGCGGCCAGCCCCGCGCGCGCGGCTGGGTCGGCCAGGTCGGCGGGCGCGGCCAGCGCGCGTACGCCGCGGGCACGGCATTCCTCCGCCAGCGCGTCCAGCCGGTCGCCACGCCGCGCGACCAGGATCAGATCCGCACCCCGCGCGGCCAGCGCCCGCGCCATCGCCGCGCCGATCCCGGCCGAGGCCCCGGTCACCAGCGCGGTCCGTCCCCGGAAAATCTCCACCATCGCTCTCTCCCGCGTCGCCGCAGCATGGCACACAAAGCCCCCGATGTCCGCACGCACGGGCTTTCCCCGCGGCTCGATTCGGCCCTACGCTTGGGGATCGGAACAGGGAGTTCATCGATGACCAACCGTGTCAGCCGCCGCGGCCTTGCCGCCGGCGCCGCCCTTCTGCCCGCCGCGGTGCTGGCCACCGCCTCGCGCGCCCACGCTGCCGGCGCCGAGAGCACATTCGATCGTGTGGCGCGCACCAAAGTACTGCGCGTCGCCGGGATCACCGGCGCGTTGCCCTATTTCAGCAAGGACCTGACTTCCGGGAAGTGGCAGGGTGCCTGCGTGCCGATGGCCGAGAGCCTAGGCAAGATTTTCGGCGCCAAGGTGGAATACGTGGAGGCCACCTGGGGCACCGCGGTGCTCGATATCCAATCGAACAAGATCGACATGAGCTTCGCGCTCAACCCCACGCCCGAGCGCGCGTTGGCGATCCGCTTCACCCACCCGATGATCGTCCATCCGTTCGGCTGTCTGGCCAAGCACGGGCTGAACCCCACCACCTGGTCCGATATCGACCAGCCCGGCCTGCGCATCGGCTACGACATCGGTTCGTTGCACGAGACGGTGGCGAAGCGCTTCGCCCCCAAGGCAAGACATGTGGGGTTCGCGCAGCAGGACCAGGGGCTGCTCGCGCTGCAAGCGGGGCGCGTGGACGTAGTGATCCTGGCCGCGCTGCTGGGCCTGGCCGCCGTGGGCAAGAACCCGTCGCTCGGACCGTATCATCTGCTCGATCAACCGCTGGTGGCGCTACCGAGCTGCCTCGGCATCCAGCAGGAGCCGGATAATCGGTTCCGCGACGTGCTGAACGCCTGGCTCGACTTCAACCGCGGCATCGGGACGATGCGGGCCGATATCATCCAGGGCCTGGTGGTGGAAGGGGTGAAGCCGTCGCAAATCCCCGCGGCCCTCAGCTTCTGACCGGCGCGGGACCGGGGCGATGGCGTATCAATGGGATTTCGCTCCGGTCCTGCGCTACGCACCGCTGTTATGGCGGGGAGCGGCGATCACGCTGGTCTATACGTTTGGATCGGTGTTTCTCGGCCTCGTGATCGGGCTGTTGATCGGGCTCGGGCGGCTCACCGGCTCCCGCCTGCTGAACGCGCCGTTGATCGCATTGACCGAGGCGTTCCGATGTACGCCGTTGCTGGTGCAGATCGTGTGGTTCTATTACGCGCTGCCGGTTCTGCTGCACATCCAGATTCCCGCCGATGTCGCGGCGATGACCGTGCTGTCGCTCTACACCGGCGTATTCTACGCTGAGATTTTCCGTGGCGGCATCGTCTCGATCGAACGCGGGCAGTGGGACGCCGCCCGCGCGCTGGGATTGTCACGCTGGCAAGTGATGCGGCTGGTGATCCTGCCGCAGGCGATCCGGCGCATGATCCCGCCATTCGTGAATCAGTCGGTGACGCAGTTGAAGAACACGTCCCTGGTTTCCGTGATCGCGGTTCCGGACCTGCTGTATCAGGGAACATCCATCGCCGAGACCACGTATCGGCCGCTGGAGCTCTATACCGTGGTCGCACTGGTCTATTTCGCGCTGCTGTTCCCATCCACACTGGCGGCACAATGGTACGAGCGCCGGCTGGCGCGCGGGCGATAGCGCGTCACAGGGTCTTGAATGCCTCGAACGGCTCACGGCACTCCAGGCACCGGTGCAGGGATTTGCAGGCGGTAGCACCGAATGCGCTGATCGTTTCAACACGCGCACTGGCGCAGCGCGGGCAGGCGAGCGGCCCGCCAGGCGGCGCGATGCCGGCCGCGCGCAACTTGGCGTGCGCGGCCGGGGTCAACGAAGCGGCGTCCCAGGCGGGGGCCAGTTCGGTCCGTACCAGCGCCGGCCCCAGCCCCGCGCGGTCCAGCGCCGCCTCGATCTCCCAACCGATCACGACCATCGCCGGGCAGCCCGTGTAGCTGGGGGTGATGGTGACCTCGATCCGGCCGTCACGGTCGGCGACGTCGCGCAGGATGCCCAAATCGGCGATCGTCAACGGCGGCAGTTCCGGGTCCTCCACCGCCGCGACGGCGGCCCGGGCGCGGGCCAGGCGCTGCGTGCTCACCAGACGGCCCCGGGATGGGCGCGGGCGAGGGACTGC
This sequence comes from Pseudomonadota bacterium, assembly GCA_021826565.1. The sequence goes on from JAKAZJ010000484.1 coordinate 2,952, forward strand.
ATCTCGGCCAGCATCTTGCCGAAGGCTTCGGTAT
>JAKAZJ010000485.1 GCA_021826565.1 Pseudomonadota bacterium
GTGGTTGGTGCCGGTGCGCGCCATCGCCACCTGGTTCGGCGCGGGCGCCGTGCCGGCCGCCATGGGGGCCGGCGACGCTTGCGGCGTAACGGCCCCGGTCGTGTTGCCGTTGTTATGGCTTGGCACGAATCGCAATGCGCTATACGGCACCGCGATCAGCTTGCTGCCCATGCCGAGGAACCCGCCCACCGAAAGCACCGCCGTGGACACCGTTCCGCTCGGCGAAATCAGCAGATTCGAGATCTCTCCGATGCTCGTGCCGGACCCGTTATAGACCGTTGCGCCGACCAGCGCCGCGGAGCGCCACATGCCGTGGGTTTCGTGCAGAGTGCCGGTCGCCCGGGTGGCACCTGCGCCCGTCATGGGGGTTGGGGTCTGGGCAGCCGTCGTGCCCATCGGCGCCTGCGGGGCGGTTGCCACCGTTTGCGTTGCGGCCAGCGCCGGGATCGACAAGACGCCGGCCAGCGCGACCGCGGCACTGAGTGCATGGAACTTGGACATGGGGAAACTCCTGAGGTGAGGTACCGACCGGTCGGATTTGGAACTCCGGTGCATTGGATCCACGACCGGGCGGCGAACGCTGTACGCCTGGGCCGGTGATCCGATACCTCCGGCATATGTGGGTTCTCATTGTAGTGTGCAGCACCGGAAACTACTCAATGTCGGCGGCTCGGACGCCCGCGCCACGGCCTGCGATCTCACTACAACGTCATCCCTGTGCTGCGTGGTAATCGTCGGCAGAGCGACCACGTGTCGGGTCCGATGAGCGCGCGATGCCGCGCTCGAAACGCAGCAGGAGATCGTGGAATGAGCACACAAACCCAAGGCACGGCGATGCAGAACGTGGCGAGTTCGCGACACGCGTCGTCAGCCGCCATCAACGCTGATACGTCGCGCGACGAAACGCGCAGTCTGATCGCCGCCAGCAAGGTGAACGGCACCAACGTCTACAATCGCCAGGGTGATTCGCTCGGGTCGATCTACGATGTGATGATCGACAAGCCGAGCGGCAAGGTGGACTACGCCATCATGGCGTTCGGCGGGTTTCTGGGGATGGGCCAGAACTATCATCCGCTGCCCTGGCATGTACTGACCTATGACGAGCACCTTGGCGGATATGTGACCGACCTGGACCCGAAATATCTTCAGGGCGGGCCGGCCTATGCGTCCAGCGACACGCCGGACTGGGGCAGCGGCGAATATGGCCGTCAGGTGGACGATTATTACGCCAGGTCCACGCCCGGTCTCGGGCTCTGATCGTGGTGCGCGCATCCGATCGCGGAGAAGCGTGAATAGCATCGCGAGCCGATGCTGGCGCGCCGCGGCGGCATCTTCTCCAGCGGCGGCGTCCTGAGCCTCCGATAGCAGCGGCGACCGGCGGCTTGTCCGCCCCGGTCGCCGTTGCGGCCGGCCCGGGCTACGCCGCTGGCGGCTCGCCCGCCTCCGGGGTGTATCCAAGTGCCAGGAACAGCGCCGTCACCTCCGCGATCGCCGCGTCCAGCATTGCGGTCTCGGTTCCCTTGGCGACAATCGCGACCCCGTTCCCCGCCGGTCGATAGAACGGGTAGCTGCCCAGATCGGCGAGCGGATAGCGCGCCTGGACCTCCGCCAGTCCTTGCGCGATCCGCCCTTCCGCCGCGCCCAGCGCGTACACCGCGCGCGCCGCGATCGGCGTGCCGCCGGGCAGGCGCGGCGCCAGGGTCGCGAACATCGCCTGCATGATCCGCGGCACGCCGGCCATCACGTGCACATTGCCGATCGAGAACCCGGGCGCGATCGAGATCGCGTTGTCGATCAGCCCGGCCCCGCGCGGCATCGTCGCCATGCGCTGTCGCGCGGCGTTGAACTCGCCCGGCTGGTAGCTGGCTTCCATCCGCGCCCACGCCTCGGGATGCGGTTCCCACGGCACGCCGAACGCGGCGGCGATACATTCCGAGGTGATATCGTCATGCGTCGGTCCGATTCCACCGGTGGTGATCAACACATCCACCCGCGCGCGCAGTTCATTGACGGTGCCGATGATCACGGCGGCGATATCGGGGATCACACGCGCCTCGATCAAGCGGATGCCGCGGGCGGCCAGCCCCTGGGCGAGGAAGCGCAGGTTCACATCCTGGGTGCGGCCCGACAGAATCTCGTTGCCGATCACCAGGACCGCGGCGGTGGGGGACGGGGTGGGGGAGGACATGGCTTCTCCTACAGAAATTCGCGCAACAGCGGGATCAGCGGCTTGTCGGCCGGCGGCATCTGGTACTCGCCGAGGCGATCCGGGCGGACCCAGGTGAGCGCCTGACCCTCCCGCCCACGCGGGATGCCCTTCCAGCGCCGGCATAGAAAAAGCGGCATCAGCAGGTGGAAGGTTTCGTACGCGTGGGAGGCGAAGGCGAAAGCGCCGAGACAGGATGCGGTGACGTCGATCCCCAGTTCCTCGCGCAATTCGCGGATCAGTGCGGTCTCGGGGGTTTCGCCCGGGGCGAGCTTGCCGCCCGGGAACTCCCACAGTCCCGCCATGGATTTCCCCTCCGGCCGGCGGGTTAGCAGGATGCGCCCGTCGCGATCGATCAGCGCGCAGGCGGCCACCAGAAGCAGCTTCCGGCCGGCGTCGGCATTGGGTGCGTCGGCATTGGACGTGACGGCATTGGGCGCGGCGGCGGCGGCGAACAGCGCCTCGCGCGTGGCGGTCAGATGCACCACCGGGAGCTGCCCGGCACGGGCGCGGAACGTGGCCAGCGACCGGCCGGTCTCGACAAACCCCACCCGGCGCAGCACCGCCTGCGAGGCGGGATTGTCCTCGGTGACCGTCGCTTCCAGGCGCTCCAGGTCCAGATTTGCCAGCGCCCAGCGGGCGAGCCGCCCGGCGGCCTCGGTGGCGACGCCGTGGCCCCAGAAACGACGGCCGACCCAGTAGCCCAGGCGCGCGACCCGCGCGCCCGGGTCCAGGGTCAGGCCGACCACGCCGAGCAACATCTCCGTCCCCCCCTC
>JAKAZJ010000486.1 GCA_021826565.1 Pseudomonadota bacterium
CCTGCCCCTGCCACCCCGTGCTATACGACCCCGTTCGATACGAATCGAGTCATGAACGCGCTCCGCACCGCCATCCATGTCGGCCCTGACCACCGCATTACCGGCATCGCACCGCCGGAAGTGCCGCCGGGGGAGCACCTGGTCACTATTCCGCTGCCTCCGCGGCGCCGGATGAAGTCATTCCGTCTGGCCGATTTCCCGATCGATCACGGCCCGTGGGACAACACCGTCTCGTTGCGGCGCGAGGACCTGTATGGCGACGACGGTCGCTGAGCCCGCCTTCGTCGATACCAATTCCTGGTCTATGCCAACCAGTCCCATGCCGCCCGCCATGCGCAGGCGCTGGCGTTGCTGCGGGAGGCCGACGAAACCGGCGCGGCGCTGGCCATCAGCGGCCAGGTGTTGCGGGAATACCTCGCGGTCGTGACGCGGCCCCAGGCGGGTAGTGCGCCGCTGCCGATGGCGGCTGCCCTCGACCGGGTCGCGCTCTTCACCCGGCGGTTTCACCTGCTCGAGGACGGCCCGATCGTGCGTGCGCGCCTGCATGACCTGCTGGCGGTGCATCCCGGCGGCGGACGCCAGGTGCATGACGCGAATATCGTCGCCACCATGCCGGCCCATCGCGTGCGTCGGTTGCTGACGTTCAACACCGCCGATTTCCGCCGCTTCCGGCCGCTGATCGAGATCGCACAGGACGAGGCTTGATCGGCTCACCAAATCCCCCGCACCGTCGCCACCTCTCCAGCCCGGCGGACTCCTTCTGAGTGGAGCGGCGTTGGAGCTCAGGTCAACCGGGTTCGTCGCTTGCGGCCTCACACCTGACGACGCGCGCCGCGACGACGCGCCCAAGCGTACAACGGCTGACGTTCTACTACTGCCCGACTGGTTCCTGGAAAGCGTTTACCTGCGTCATCTCCGCTACGCAGGTACGGAGGTTCATCATCGCAACCCGAACTCCCCAGAGCGACGCTGAGTAGGTCGCCGTATGAGTAATGAACTTGAGCGAACCACCTAGCCGAACGAGCCTTAGGAATTTTTCAGCGTCATTCTTTGAAAGGTCTGCTATAATGAAGTTCATACCTCCGGATGCCAGACGATTGGTGATGGGATATTTGCCAACCGGCAGGCTGTCAATGATAACACCAATTGTGGGTCCGGCCACCATGCTGGGGTTGCTGTCTGCGATTTCTATCCCGACGCTCTTGCTATCCTGACGGATGCCCCACGCGTACCATTTTCCTGCGTTTGGATTGTGGTAGCCAGTGAACATCGCGCATGTGAGATCATGGGTAACGACAGACCGTGCCAAGACCGACTGCCAAACGCCGATCAGCGGCCACCGGCGCAGCAGTCCGGGCGCGTTGGCGTTACTCGTTCGCTGCTGTGCACACGCTGGAGCGACCAAGATAGAAAGGACCGCAAACGCGACTATACCGAACCGGTTCATTGCTAAACTCTATGCGCTAATGGGCTGCGAAGCCCACAGCAAACAACAGCCATAAGCTCGGCGACATGACAAAACCAGCAACCGATAGGACGACTCCGAGAACTGATATCCCGATTCCACCGCTATTATGGCCCTTGATACCCCGGACGACCCCGATTACGCTGCATAGCGCGGCCAGCGGAACAAAGACGAGCCCGAAGGTGAAGATGCCGAGGATGCCGAGGCCGCAGCCTAACATGCCCGCTACCGCGCCGGGACTGCCGCTATGCCGTACGACCACCGTCTGTTGATTGCCGGACATGACGGCACCATAGTCCAAGGGCGTTACAAAATTGCTTCAATCCGGCAGCCCATGCCGACGGTTGCAGAATCAAGACGATGATCTGACCTCCGCCTCTGGCGCGAGCGAATCCGGCCCCCGGTACGAATTCGATCCCCCGTTTCGCCAGTCTGCGCAGAAAACTCCCGATGGCGGGCCCGATTGGCCGGGTACCTGGAGGCGGTATTACAAATCAGGACCGTCGGCGCATGTCCACAATCACGCCGGTTGGCGCCCAGCGCCTACCCACCCCCCAACACCGCCGCCACCTCCCCGATCACCGCCGGATCCTCGATCGTCGCCGGCACGTTCGGCGTTTGCCCGTCCGCCAGCGCGCGGATCGTCGCCCGCAGGATCTTGCCCGATCGCGTCTTCGGCAACCGTTTCACCACCATCGCCTGCTTGAACGCGGCGACCGGGCCGATGCGTTCGCGCACCAGCGCCACCAACTCGGCCTCGATCGCGCCCGGCGGTCGCGCCACGCCGGCCTTCAGCACCACCAACCCCAGCGGCGCCTGGCCCTTCACCGGATCGGCGGCGCCGACCACGGCGCATTCCGCCACGTCCGGATGCGCCGCCAGAACCTCCTCCATCGCCCCGGTGGACAGGCGGTGGCCGGCCACGTTGATGATGTCATCGGTGCGCCCCATCACCCAGACATCGCCGTCCGCATCCACGTTGCCGGCGTCGCCGGTGCGGTACCAGCCCGGGAAATCGTCCAGATAGGCGCGGCGGTACCCCGCATCGTCGCCCCACAGAGTGGGCGCGCAGCCCGGCGGCAGCGGCAGGCGCAGCGCCAGGTTGCCGGTCACGCCGGCGTCCAGCATCGCGCCGTTATCGTCCAGCGCGTGCAGATCGTAGCCGGGGCAGGGGCGTCCGCCCGACCCGGGTTTGAACGGGAACAGGCCGAAGCCGCGGAACCCGGCGGTGATCGGCCACCCGGTCTCGGTCTGCCACCAATGATCCACGATCGGCCGCCCCAGCTTTTCGGCCACCCATAGCGCGGTCGGCGGATCGCAGCGCTCGCCGGCCAGATACAGCGCCTGGAACGCGGACAGATCGGCCTCGCGCAGCAGCGTGGCCTCGGGGTCTTGCTGCTTGATCGCGCGCAGCGCGGTGGGTGCGGTGAACAGCACCTTCACCTTGTGGCGCGCCAGCACGCGCCAGAATGCGCCGGCGTCGGGCGTGCCGACCGGCTTGCCCTCGTACA
>JAKAZJ010000487.1 GCA_021826565.1 Pseudomonadota bacterium
GAAGATGCGGAATGTCTTGCCGTTGGCCCTGCGCAAACCCTGCACGCCAGCTGCGTCGCGCGCGACGGCGCGGGCGTGCTGCTGCTCGGCCGCCCCGGCGCGGGCAAGTCGGATCTGGCGCTGCGGCTGCTGGCGCGCGGGTTCGATCTGGTGGCCGATGATCGGGTGATGGTCGCCGACGGCCGCGCCGCCCCGCCGCCGGCGCTGGCGGGATTGCTGGAAGTGCGCGGCCTCGGCATCGTCCGCCGCCCCTATGTGGCGCCGGTGCGGCTCGCGCTGGTGGTGCGGCTGGGGGCGAACGCGGCGCGGCTGCCCGACGCACTCGGCCCGGGCCTGCCCGCGATCGCGCTGGACCCGGCCGCGGCCTCGGCGCCGGAACGGATCGCGCTCGCGCTCGATTGCGCGCTGGGCCGCGCCGCGCAGTTGGTCGGGGCCTTCGCCGCATGACCGATGCGCGGCGGATCGTCCTGGTGACCGGCCTGTCCGGCGGCGGCAAGGCGTCGGTCCTGCACGCGCTGGAAGACCTTGGCTACGCCGCGATCGACAACCCGCCGCTGCCGATGCTGGAGGAAGCGGTGCGCCGCACCCCGCGCCGGCTGGCGATCGGGATCGACGCGCGCACCCAGGATTTCGACGCGACCGAGCTGCTGGCCGCGCTGGCCCGGCTGCGCGCCGCGGCCGGGCTGCGCGTTGAACTCGTGTTCGTCTGGGCCGAGGATGCCACGCTGCTGCGCCGCTATACCGAGACCCGGCGCCGCCACCCGCTGGCCCCGGAGGGCCGCGTGGCGGACGGCATCGCCGAGGAAAAGACCCTGACCGGGCCGCTGCGCGAAGTCGCGGATCTGACGCTCGACACCTCCGCGCTGCCGATCGCGGCGATGCGCCGCCTGGTGGAGCAGTATTTCGCCCCCGACCAGGCCGCGCCTCGCATGGTGGTGACGCTGGTCTCGTTCGCCTACCCGCACGGCCTGCCGGGCGACGCCGACATGGTGTTCGACGCCCGGTTCCTGGCCAATCCGCATTACGAGCCGCGGCTGCGGCCCGGCACCGGACTGGACGCCGAGGTCGGCGCCTATGTCGCCGCCGATCCCGCCTGCGCGCCATTTCTGGCTCAGCTGGGTGGGTTGCTGGCCCTGCTCTTGCCCCGGTTCGTTCAAGAGGGCAAAAAATATGTCACGGTTGCAGTCGGCTGCACCGGTGGACGGCATCGCTCGGTCTATATAACCGAGCGTCTTGCTTCGTTCCTGGCGGACGGCGGCGGCTTTGCGGCCGGTATGCGGCTGCACGTGGCGCATCGCGAACTGGCCCGGGAGGGCCTGGCTGGTGCGTATCTGACGGAACGCGCGGTGGCGCCAGCTGGGGACGGCTGAATGGATCGGGGACACATGCATATCGCGCAACGATCACCTCTCCCGCGCCGGAGCCGCGCCGGCGAACCGCGCTGCGGCGCGTCGGGCCGGGCACGGCCATGATTGGCATGGTCCTGGTCACCCATGGCCGCCTGGCGCACGAGCTGCGCCTGGCCATGGAGCATGTCGTCGGCGCGCAGCGCAACGTCGATACCGTCTGCATCGGCCCCGATGACGACATCGAGGGCCGCCGCGACGAAATCCGCCGCTGCATCGACCATTGCGACACCGGCGATGGCGTCGTGCTGCTTACCGACATGTTCGGCGGCACCCCCTCCAACCTCGCGATCTCGATGATGGAACGCAAAGGGGTGGAGGTGATCGCCGGGGTCAATCTGCCGATGCTGGTCAAGCTGGCGAAAGTCCGTTCCAACCAGCCGCTGGCCGACGCGGTGTGCTGCGCCGAGGACGCCGGACGCAAATACATCGCCGCTGCCTCCCACGTGCTGGCCGGCAAGCCGAACGGCAACGGACCCTGCGAGTGACGGACGAAGCGGGCGATGCGGGCGCGGAACGGCCCGCCACCCCGGTCCTGACCCGCAGCGTCACGATCCGCAACCGCCGTGGCCTGCACGCTCGCGCCGCCGCCAAGCTGGTGATGCTGGCGGAACGCTTCGGCGCCGCGATCGACGTGATCCATGCCGGCCAGTCGGTGCCGGCCCGCTCCATCATGGGGCTGATGATGCTCGGCGCCGGGCTCGGCGCCACGCTGGAACTGCGTGCCGAAGGCTGGGACGCGCGCGAGGCGCTCGATGCGCTGGCGGCGCTGATCGAGGCCGGGTTCGATGAACAGGACTGAGCCGCCACCGCCGCAGCACCGCCGCCTTGCAACCGCGCCCCTGCGCCCCGAATCGGTGTTCGCCGGCATCGCCGTTTCCCCCGGCGTCGCCATTGGCCCCGTGTTCGGTACCGCCGAGCCGGAACCCGAAATCCTGCGCCACAAGATCGCCGCCGCCGACGCACCGGCCGAAGGTGCGCGGTTGGACACGGCCGTGGCTCAGTCGCGCAAACAATTACTGAAACTGAAAACCCGCCTCGCCGCCCTGCCGGAAGACAGCCAGACCGAACTCGCCCCGCTGATCGACGCCTATCTGGCGATGCTCGGCCCGTCCCGGCTGCTGCGCGGCGCGCGGCGGCGCATCGCCGAGGGATTGATGGCGGCGGAAGCCGCCGTGCTGGCCGAAGCCGCCGCGATCGCCGAGGCCATCACCGCGCGCACCGGCCGCGATACCTCGGCCGAGGATCGCGCCGGGATGCGCCGCCGCGCCGACGAAATCCACGAGATCGCCCGCCGCCTGGTCCGCAACCTGACCCGCGCCCCGTTCCAAAGCTTCGCCGCGCTGCCGGAAGGCGCGGTGCTGATCTGCGAAGCCTTGCGCCCGGCCGATGCCGCGCTGCTGGACCCGGCGCGCCTGGCCGGCGTAGCCACCGAAGAAGGCGGCGCGGACGGTCATACCGCGGTGATGCTGCGTGCCCTTGGCGTGCCGGCGGTCCTCGGCGTGCCCGGATTGCTGGCCGCGCTGTGCGCCGGCGATACCGCCGTGGTGGACGGCGGGGCCGG
>JAKAZJ010000488.1 GCA_021826565.1 Pseudomonadota bacterium
CGAAGGCGCATCAGAACCTGACCTTCGCCACGCCGCCCAACCTGCAACGCGCGGTGGCGCTGGGACTGGCCAAGGACGCGGCCTATTTCCAGGGTCTCGCCGCCAGCCTGCAAGCCAGGCGCGATCGCCTGGGCGCCGGGCTGCGCGCACTCGGGATGGAGGTCCTGCCCTGCCACGGCAGCTATTTCATTACCGCCGGCTTCGCCCCCCTGGGCTTCGCCGGCGATGACGTGGCGTTCTGCCGCGACATCACCCAACATGCCCGCGTAGCCGCCGTGCCCGTGACCGCGTTCTACGACGCTCCGGACCCGCCGCGCGGCTACGCCCGCTTCGCCTTCTGCAAGCGGGAACACGTCCTGGACGAGGCGGTAGCGCGGCTGGCGGCGCATTTCCGCCGCGCGCGATAATTCAGCCGAAGAAGCGAAGGAACCAGTCCAGCACCTGCTCGGGCGCTTCCTCGTTCACATAATGCCCGGACGGCAGCGCTTCGCCGCGCAGGTCCTCGGCGCGGTGCCGCCAGATCGCCAGTGGGTCGGCAAAACGCTTGCCCACCCGGCTGCGCGCGCCCCACAGCACCAGCAGCGGCATCGCCAGCTTGCGGCCGAGATCGGCGGTGTCCAGATCGCAGTCGATCGTGGCGGCGGCGCGGTAATCGCCGCACGATCCGCGGATCGTCTTCTCGTTGAAGCAGCGGACATATTCGTCCCACACCTCGGGCGGGATGTGGTTCAGGTCGTCGGTCAGCTTCAGCAGCTTCTTGCGCATGTACCAATCGGCCGGCACGCCGCCCATCATGCGTTCCGGAAAATCCGCCGGCTGCGCCATGAACGGCCAGTGCCAGCCGGCGATCGCGCCGTCCTTGTCCATCGCCGCCCAGTTATCCAGGGTCGGCACGATGTCCAGAACCGCCGCGCGCAGCACCTTGTCGGGATGATCGAGGCACATCCGGTGCACCGTCCGCGCGCCGCGATCATGCCCGGCGGCGAAGAATTGTGGGAACCCCAGCGCCGCCATCACCTCCACCTGGTCCTGCGCCATGGCGCGGAACGAGTAGTTGGAATGATCCGGCAGTTCCTCCGGCGCCGAACTATCGCCGTAGCCGCGCAGATCCGCCGCGACCACGTGGAACCGCTCGGCCAGCCGCGGCGCCACTTTGTGCCAGGCGGCGTTGGTCAGCGGGTTGCCGTGCAGCAACAGCAGCGGCGGGCCGGAGCCGCCATGGCGCAGGCGGATGCGCGCGCCACTGGTTTCGATATCGGTCAGCGTGAAGCCAGGCATGATCGCCATGAAACTCTCCTTCTGATAGGGCGCGTTGTCGTCATGGCCGGGCCCGCGCCCGCCTCGCCGGGCGCGCGGGCGCGCACCTAGCGGGCGGCGTCTCGGGTGGCTGGCCGGGTCAGGTCCGGCCAAGACGGGGGAGGCGCATTGGCATCCCGCATCGCTTATTCGATCACGATCCGCGGTCCGGCCGGTGCGCCGGCCAGCCGCGCGCGCACCGCGGCCGCCACCGCGGCGAAGGCCTGGCCCGCGGGACTGTCCGGCGCTTCGGCCGCGACCGGGGTTCCGGCGTCCGAGCCGGTGCGGATTTCCAGCAGCAGCGGGATCTCGCCCAGGAACGGCGCACCCAATCGCGCCGCTTCCGCGCGCGCGCCGCCATGGCCGAAAATCTCCGCCCGGTGGCCGCAGTTCGGGCAGCAGAAGAAGCTCATGTTCTCGACGATGCCGAGGACCGGCACGCCCACCTTCTCGAACATGCGTACCCCGCGCCGCGCGTCGATCAGCGCGATGTCCTGCGGCGTGGACACGATCACGGCCCCGGCCAGCTTCACCCGCTGCGCCATGGTCAGTTGCGCGTCCCCGGTGCCCGGCGGCATGTCCACCACCAGCACGTCCAGCGCGCCCCATTCCACCTGGCCCATCATCTGTTCCAGCGCGCCCATCACCATCGGACCGCGCCAGATCATCGGCGTTTCTTCTTCGACCAGGAAGCCGATCGACATGCAGGTCAGGCCCCAGGCCGCGATCGGCAGCAGCTTCTCCCCGCGCACCTCCGGCTTGCGCTTCAGGCCCAACATCCGCGGCAAGGACGGGCCGTAGATATCGGCATCCAGCAGCCCCACGCGCAACCCGGAGCGCGCCAACGAGATCGCCAGGTTGACCGCCACGGTGGATTTCCCAACGCCACCCTTGCCGGACGCCACCGCCACGATCGCGCCGACCTGCGGCAACAACAGCGCGGTTTTCCCCGCGCCATGCCCAGGGGCGTGCCCAGGGGTATGCCCAGGGGTATGCCCGGGAGCCGGCGCCGCGGCGGCTTTATGCGCGGTCAGCACGGCGGTCGCGTTGGTGACACCCGGCTGCGCGGCCAGCACCCGCTCCACCTCGCGCCGCACCGGCTCCATGGCCGCGGCCTGCGCCCGATCGGTCAGCAGCGCCACATGCACCAGACCGCCGCGGACCTCGATCGCCTCGATCCGTCCCGAATCGGGCAGCGCACGCCCATCCGGATCGCGAATGCCGCGGAGGGCGGCGCGCAGCGTCTCGGCGGTGGGGGCGGCGCTCACGGAGCGTGCCCGTTGGCCGGGACAGCGGCGATGCCGGGCGCGGTCCGCAAATAGCTCAGGAACGGATTATCGGGTGACAGAACCAGCCGGTTGGACGGTCGCGCCAGGCCCTGGCGATACGCCTCCAGCGTGCGCCAGACACGGTAGAAATGCGGGTCCTGGTCCACCGCTTTCGCGTAGATCGCGATCGATTGCGCCTCGCCCTCGCCGCGCAGCGCCGCGGCGGTGGCGTTGGCGTTGGCCACCAGCACCGTGCGCTGGCGTTCCGCGCCGGCGGTGATCTTCTGCGCCGCTTCCGCCCCCTTGGCGCGCAGTTCCGCCGCCACCCGCTCGCGTTCCGATCGCATCCGCGCCAACACTGCATCCGTGTTCTGCACCGGCAGGCTG
>JAKAZJ010000489.1 GCA_021826565.1 Pseudomonadota bacterium
GCTGCAATAGCGCGCGAAATACCACGAACTGTCCACGAAGGTATCGAACGTGTCGGTCTCGCGCCGCGCCGCCGCGCCGCAGGCGGGGCAGGCGACGTGTTTCCAGGTGGGGTGGTGATCGAGCGGATTGCCCGGGCGGTCGAAGGCGACATCCTCGGGCAAGATGACGGGAAGCTGGTCGTCGGGGACCGGGATCACGCCGCAGGCGTCGCAATGGATCACCGGGATCGGGCAGCCCCAGTAGCGCTGGCGCGAGACGCCCCAGTCGCGCAACCGCCAGTTGGTCTCGCCCTTGCCCTGGCCGGCTTGCTCCAGAGCGGCGATCGCGGCGCGCTTGGCCGCGTCCACCGCCAGCCCGTCCAGGAACCCCGAATTGAACGCGGTACCGGGCCCGACATAGGCGGTCTCGGCAATCGCGAACCGGGCCGGGTCGGCGCCGGGCGGCAGCACCACGGGGCGGACGTCCAAGCCGTACTTACGGGCGAAATCCAGATCGCGCTGGTCATGCGCGGGGCAGCCGAAAATCGCGCCGGTGCCGTATTCCATCAGCACGAAATTGGCGATCCAGACCGGGTAGCTGACATCCTTCAGGAATGGATGGCGCACGCGCAGGCCGGTATCGTAGCCTTGTTTCTCAGCGGTCTCGATCGCGGCTTCGCTGGTGCCCAGGCGGCGGCAGGCGGCGATGAACGCGCCCGCCGCCGGATCGCCGGCGGCGACGGCGGCAGCCAGCGGATGATCGGGGGCCAGGGCGAGAAACGACATCCCGTACAGCGTATCCGGGCGGGTGGTATACACCGCGACCTGGTCAATAGCCGGCGCCGGCCCCGGTGCCGGCCCTGGGGCCGGAGCAGTCAGGGAGAAGCTCACCCGCGCGCCCTCGCTGCGGCCGATCCATTTTGCCTGCATGGTCCGCACCCGCTCGGGCCAGCGGTCCATGGCGTCGAGCGCATCCAGCAGGTCGGGGGCATAATCCGTGATGCGCAGATTCCACTGCGCCAGCTTCTTCTTTTCCACTAGTGCGCCGGAGCGCCAGCCGCGGCCGTCGATCACCTGCTCGTTGGCCAGCACCGTGCCATCGACCGGGTCCCAGTTGACCGAGCTTTCCCGCCGGTAGGCCAGGCCGGCGCGCAGGAAATCCAGGAACAGCTTCTGCTGGTGGCCGTAATAGGCGGGATCGCAGGTGGCGAATTCGCGCGCCCAATCGAGCGACAGGCCCATGCGTTGCAACTCGGCGCGCATGGCCGCGATATTGTCGCGGGTCCACTTCGCGGGATGGATGCCGCGCTCGCGCGCGGCGTTCTCGGCGGGCAGGCCGAACGCGTCCCAGCCCATCGGATGCAGCACCGCAAAGCCCCGCGCCCGCTTGTAGCGCGCGACCACGTCGCCCAGGGTGTAGTTGCGGACGTGCCCCATATGGATCTTGCCCGAGGGGTACGGGAACATCTCCAGCACGTAGTATTTGGGGCGGGTGCCGGCGGGGACGTCGGCGGCGGCGAAGCAGCCGCGCGCGGCCCAGGCGTCCTGCCAGCGCGGCTCGGCGGCGCGGAAATCATAGGCGGGGGGGGCGGCGGATGGGGTGGCGGTCTCGGTCATGGCGCCTGTATCGGGCGCGGCCCGGATCGGCGCAAGACGGCGGCATCCAGGACAGTCGCGTGCGCCGCGTGCCCCCGTTACCCTCATTCCGCGCCGAATGCCGCCTCCGCCTCCATCGCCAGGAACCCGTCCCCGCCCCGCACCCACAGCGCCGCCGCGCTCGGCCCGGAGGGACCGCCGCACACGGCGAACGGCGCGATGTCGAACACCGGGCGCACCGCGCGGAATGTGAAACGGGCGAGCGGGGTCGAGATGTTCCGCGCCAGCAGGTCCACCAGCAGCGTCGCCAGCAACGGCCCGTGCACCACCAGGCCGGGATAGCCCTCGGTACCGGTCACGTAGCGGCGGTCGTAATGGATGCGGTGGCCGTTGAAGGTCAGCGCGGAGTAGCGGAACAGCAGCACGTCATCGGGCACGATGTCGCGCTGCCAGGCCGATGCGGTGGGCGCGGGGCGCGGCGCTGGCGCGGTCTCGCCCGGCCGCGGCGCGTCGCGATAGACGATGTCGTGCTCCTCGACCAGGGCGACGTCGCCCGCCGCGCCGGCGATTTCATGTCGCACCAGCACGAACACCAGGGAGCCGGAACGCCCGGTCTTGAGGCTGACATCGGCCACGGTGGAGGTGCGGCGGATCGCCTCGCCGACGCGCAGCGGACGGTGGAACGTGAACCGCCCGCCGGCCCACATCCGCCGCGGCAGCGGCACCGGCGGCAGGAACCCGCCACGCCTGGGGTGCCCGTCCGGCCCGATATCCGACTGGCGGTGCAGCGGCAGAAAATAGAGCCAGTGCCACAACGGCGGCAGTGGATCGCCAAGGCGCGGCGGGCCGTCGCGGTCCAACGTCGCGGCCAGCGCCGCGGCCGGCACCGGGGTGACGGTATCCTCCAGCGTCTCGCTGCGGCCGATCCACGTCTTCAGGTGGTCGATGTCGATCGCGTCCAAGGCTGAGTTTCCTTCGATAAGGCCAGCGTCGATTACCACCGGCGGGACGCCATGTCCTGGCCGACCGGGGACCCTCCCGTCCCCCAACTGGGGGAAGAATGTCGGGTCAGCCGGCCAGTACCCGGTCCACCATCTCGCCCGCCAGCCCGCAATAATTCGCGGGGTCCAGCAGCGCGGCCAACCGGGCGCGGTCCATATGCGGCTTGATCTCCGGATGCTCGGCCAGCAGGTCCAGAAACGTGCCGCGTCCGGCGATCACCTCGCGACAGATGTCGTAAACCAGATCATGCGCGCGCTGGCGCCCCAGGGCGGGGCCAAGGCCCATCATCACCGCCTCTGACACCACCAGCCCTTTGGTCAGGTCCAGATTGGCCCGCATCCGCGCCGGGTCCACCTGCAGG
>JAKAZJ010000490.1 GCA_021826565.1 Pseudomonadota bacterium
CTGGAATCCGGTCGCCAGCACGATCTCGCCGCTCGGCTGATCGGCCAGCGCCTCGGCGGCGTTCTTCACCAGGTTCAGCACCACCTGCACCAGCTGGTCGCGATTGCCCCAGACCGGGGGCAACGATGGGTCGTACAGTTCCTGGAACCGGATGCCCGGGGCGAACCCGGACTGCGCCACCTTGCGGACATGTTCCAGCACGCGATGGATGTTCACGCCGCTGCGCGCGATCGGCTTCTCGCCGAACATCTCCATCCGATCGACCAGCGCGCGGATGCGATCGGCCTCGTCGCGGATCAGGACCGCGAGCTCGCGATCCGCCGGCGCCACGGTGCGTTCCAGCAATTGCGCGGCACCGCGGATGCCCGAGAGCGGATTCTTGACCTCATGGGCCAGGATCGCCGCCATCCCGGTGACGCTGCGCGCGGCCCCCTGGAACGCGAGCTGGCGATCGAGCGCGCGCGCCGCCGAGACATCCTGGAACACCAGCACCACCACCCCCGCCTCGTCGGCCAGCGGCGCGCCTTGCACGGTGATGCCGGTCTTGTGCAGACGCGGGCTTTCCAGGGTCAGATCATGGCCGGCAACGGTCGCCTCATGCGTGCGCACCTGCTCGATCAGCAGAAACAGCGGAGAATCGGCAGGCACCAGATCGGTCAGCACGAGCTGCGCGAGATGCGGGGCGGAGACGCCCAGGAACTGCTCGGCGGCATGGTTGACGAAGCGAAACCGGTTATCCGCGTCCAGCACCACCATCGGCACCGGCAGCGCGCTGAGCAGGGCAAGCGGGTCGGGCGCGGCGGGGCGGAGGTCGCGCACGCGGCCGATGACGGCGCGCAGGCGGGAGGCGACGGCGCCGCTCATTCAGGCCGCCTCCGCGATCGGCGCCGGCGCATCGATCAGCGGATCGAAGAACCGGTCGATCAGCGCCAGCACGGCGGGCACCTCGGCCAGCCGCGTGACCGCGGCGCGGAACGCGGCGGCGCCGGGCAGGCCGGCGGAATACCAGGCGAGATGCTTGCGCGCCAGGCGCAGGCCCGCTTCGGTACCGAAATAGTCCAGCAGATCGCGGTAATGCTCCAGCAGGATCGCGCGGCGCGTCGCCACGTCGGGCGCCGCGCTGCGCTGGCCGGTGCGCAGGAAGCGCGCGACCTGGGCCGGGAACCAGGGCCGGCCGTAGCAGCCGCGCCCGATCATCACGCCGTCGGCACCCGAGGCCGCCAGCGCGGCGGCGGCATCGTCCTCGGTCAGAATATCGCCATTGGCGATCACCGGCAGGCGCGTGGCGGCCTTCACTTCGGCAATGAACGCCCAGTCGGCGCGGCCTTCGTAGAATTGCTGGCGGGTGCGGCCGTGGATCGTGACCATCCGGATGCCGGCGTCCTCGGCGATCCGCGCCAGACGCGGCGCGTTGCGGCACGCCTGATCCCAGCCGGTGCGCATCTTCAACGTGACCGGGACCGGGACGGCGCGGACGGTGGCTTCCAGGATCGCCGCGGCGGCGGTCTCGTCGCGCATCAGCGCCGAACCGGCGGCCTGGCCCACGGCAACTTTTTTCACCGGGCAGCCGAAATTGATGTCGATCATATCCGCGCCGCGATCCACCGCGAGCTTCGCCGCTTCGGCCATCGCCGCGGGGTCGCAGCCGGCCAGCTGGACCGCATTGATCCCGCCGGCGCCCACCGTCTCGGCCATGCGCAACGTGGCGCGGTTCTCGCGGATCATCGCCCAGGACGCGATCATCTCCGAGACCACCATCCCCGCGCCATGGCGACGAGCGAGGCGACGGAACGGCAGGTCGGTCACCCCCGACATCGGCGCGAGGATGACCGGGGTCTCGATCCGGACGGTCGCGGACAGCGCGATCGGGGCCAGCCCGAAGGTCGGGTTTGTGGTGTCAGAACGACAGATGCTCATGATTTGGGCAGGCTAGCGCCACAGCCGCGCGGAAGCAATGCGCATGCGGGCTATTCCGCGGCGAGCGCCACCGGCGGGTCCACCAACGCCACCGCGGCACCGAGATCAACCGACAGCAGCCGCGACACGCCGCGTTCCTGCATCGTCACCCCGTACAGCCGGTCCATCCGCGCCATGGTCAGCGGGTGATGCGTGACCACCAGGAACCGGGTCGCGGTCTCGCGCACCATATCATCCAGCAGCGCGCAGAACCGTTCCACATTGGCATCGTCCAGCGGCGCATCGACCTCGTCCAGCACCGAGACCGGCGCCGGGTTGCAGCGGAACACCGCGAAGATCAGGGACAGGGCGGTCAGCGCCTGCTCCCCGCCCGACAGCAGCGACAGGGTGGCGAGCTTCTTGCCCGGCGGCTGGGCGTAGATCTCCAGCCCCGCGGTCAGCGGATCGTCCGATCCCACCAGCGCCAGATGCGCCCGCCCGCCGCCGAACATGCGCGCGAACAGCGCCTGGAAATGCCGGTCCACCTCGGCGAATACAGCGGCCAGGCGCTCGCGCCCCTCGCGGTTCAGATGCCCGATCGAGCCGCGCAGCCGCGCGATTGCGGTGGTGATCTCGGCGCGCTCGTGGGCCAGCGTGGCGAGCGCGGTTTCCACTTCCTCGGCCTCGGCCTCGGCGCGCAGATTGACTGGACCCATCTCTTCCCGCTCGCGGATCAGGCGTTCGTGCTTGCGTCGCGCCTTGTCCTCGGTCTCCGGGCCGGCGTCAGCAGGAGGTTCCGGCAGCGCCGCGTTGGCGCCGCGCCGGTCCAGGATCCATTCCGCGACCGTGCCCCAGGCGTGATCGGCAGTGGCGGCGGCGGCCTCGGCGCGGACCAGGGATTCGCGCGCGGATGCCACGGCGGCGGCGCCGGCGCGCGCGGTGGCGGTGGCGTCGGCGGCGGCGCGCTCGGCCTCGGCGAGCAGCCGGACGCAGGCGCGGTGGCGGGTCTCGGCATCCGCCAGCGCCGGCCTGGGGCGCGCC
>JAKAZJ010000491.1 GCA_021826565.1 Pseudomonadota bacterium
CGGGATGCGCGACAACACCCTGATCCTGGTGCTGTCCGACAACGGTGCAAGCCAGGAGGGCGGTCTGCTCGGCATGGTCAACGCCATGGGACCGTATAACCTGAAACCGGAGCCGATCGCCGAGAAACTGGCGCGGATCGAGGCGATCGGTGGCCCCGACACGCACAGCAATTTCCCGCATGGCTGGGCGATGGCGTCGAACACGCCGCTGCGTCGCTACAAGCAGAACACCCATGGTGGCGGCATCCGCGATCCGCTGGTGGTCTCGTGGCCGGCGCGCATCGCTGGCGGCGGGCTGCGCCACCAGTTCTGCCATGCGAGCGATCTGGTCCCGACGCTGCTGGAGCTGATCGGGGTTGCGCCCCCGGCCGAGCTCGGCGGCGTCGCGCAGCTGCCGCTGGAAGGGGAGAGCTTCGCTGCCAGCCTGACCGACCCGGCCGCGCCGGAACGGCAGGGCGCGCAGTATTTCGAGATGTTCGGCCATCGCGGTCTGTGGCACGCGGGGTGGAAGGCGGTGGCGTTCCATCCTTCAGGGTCGGAATTCGACCAGGACCAGTGGGAACTTTACGATCTGGCGCATGATTTCGCGGAAACCCGTGATCTGGCCGCGGCCGAACCGGAGCGGCTGGCGGCGCTGATCGCAGAATGGTGGCGGGCGGCGGAACGCTGCCAGGTGTTGCCGCTGGACGACCGTTTCGGTCCGCGCTTTGCCGAGAACGCGCGCCGTTTCCACGCCCGCCGGCGTTTCGTGTTCCACGCCGGCATGGGCCATATCCCGACCGACGCGGCGCCGGATGTGCGCGGCCGGTCGTACCGGATAGAGGCCGATGCAACTATTCCCCGGGGTGGCGCGGAAGGGGTGTTGATCGCCCATGGCGACGCCACCTCCGGCTATAGTCTTTATCTCCAGGATGGTCGCCTGGTGCACGAGCTCAACATCGGTGGCGCGCGCTGCCTTCTGGTCTCCGACCGGCCCGTGCCGGAAGGCGAACGCGTCCTGGGGTTCGCGCTGCGGAGGGACGGCACAGCGCACATCGGCACGCTGCTGATCGACGGCGCAGCGGCCGGGGCGGCGCCGTTGGACCTGGGATTCGCCACCCTGATCTCGTGGTCAGGGCTGGATATCGGCATGGACCGCGGCAGCGCGGTTGGGTCCTACGCCGCGCCGTTCCGCTTCACCGGGCGGCTGCGCAAGGTCACCATGACCATGGATCCCGACCAGGCGCTGGACGGCGTCGCGGCGGGTCGCGCGGCGATGGCGCGGCAGTAGAAAATCGGCGATACTGCGGCCCCGCACGGCCCCGCCAGCACAGGATGATATGTCATGGACGTCGCCACCATCGACCAGCAATACACCCAGTTGCAGACCCAGGCGCAACAGACGGTGCAGAACCTGACAACTTTGGCCGGCAAGCTGCAGGATGCCGCCAAGGGCGGCAACCAGGACGCGCGCGAATGGCTGCTCGATCTGCGCGAGATCGCCCTGGCGATGCAGGCCGAGCAGAATCAGGTGGGCGCGGTGCTGACCGCGGTGCACGGGTTTGTTGCCAATCAGGGTCAAGTGGTCGCGGCCCAGCCCTCCGTGCCGCAAGCCGGCGCCGGCTGGGGCGCCCCGGTGCCGCAGCAACCGGGGTATCCGCCCCAGGGGTATCCGCCCCAGGGCTATCCGCCCCAGCCTCAGCCCGGTGGCTATCAGGCGCAGGGTGGCGGCGGCTTCGGCAACATGCTGGGCAGCTTCCTCAATTCCGGCTTCGGCCGCGCGATCGAGATGGGCGCGGGATTCGGTATCGGCAACGACCTGATCAACAAGATTTTCTGATCGCCAGGTTTACCGCTCGTTAACCTCGCGGCCGCATCCTGCGCGTATGACTGCCGATCCGCGCCAGGATGAGGTTCGTGCGATGCGCGAGCGTGTGGCCCGCCATCTCGCTGACATGCACCGGGTCCAGCTTTTCCTGGCCGAGGACTCGCGCGCGTTGAAGCGGTTCACCACCGCGGGCGAACCGACGATCGAGATCGAACTGGCCAGCGAAATGCTGGAACAGTATCTGGCCGCGTCCAACGCGTTTCTGGAAAACATGCGCGGCCGGTTCGAAGCACGGCTGGCCCTGCTGCGCCGCGGCGAACCCGCCCAGGGTCTGCATCGGGAAGATGCCCCCGGTCATGGCGCGTTCTGGTTGTCCTTCTCCCGCCTATGCGCCGTGCTGCGCCGGGCGGGGCGCGCGGCGGAGACCTGACAAGGACGCGTCCCGGCCGTAATCTCCCGCCCATAGGGAGAAACGCCATGGCCAATCCCGCCTATCTCAGCGGTCTGGATCGCAATCCGGCGAACTACGTGCCGTTGAACCCGGTGACGTTCCTGGAACGCGCCGCCGCGGTGCATCCCGGCCGAGCCTCGGTGCTCCATGGCGCGCAGCGCTTCACCTGGGCCGAGACCTATGCGCGCTGCCGCCGCCTGGCCTCCGCCCTGTCGCGCGCCGGGATCGGCCGCGGCGACACCGTCGCCGTCATGGCCCCCAACGTGCCCGCAATCTACGAGGCGCATTTCGGCGTGCCGATGCTGGGGGCGGTGCTGAACACGCTGAACACGCGGCTGGACGCCGACACCATCGCCTTCATGCTGCGCCATGGCGGGGCGCGGGCGCTGATCACCGACCGTGAGTTCTCGCCCATCGTCGCCGCCGCCCTGGACCGGCTGGAGACCAGGCCGCTGGTGATCGATATCGACGACCCGGAAGCCGGCGGCGGCGATCTACTGGGCGCGATGACCTACGAGGCGTTCTTGGAGAGCGGCGATCCGGGTTTTGCCTGGGCGAACCCGCCCGACGAATGGGATGCGATCGCGTTGAACTATACCTCCGGTACCACCGGAGATCCGAAGGGCGTCGTGTATCACTATCGCGGCGCGTATCTGAACGCGCTGGCCAACACTCTT
>JAKAZJ010000492.1 GCA_021826565.1 Pseudomonadota bacterium
CGGCCTCGGCCAGGCGCGCTTCCAGCACGGCGCGGTCGACCAGGGGGCGGGACTGGTCGGACGCCCAGGCGCCGAGGCGCGAGACGCGCGGGCGGGTGGCGAAATACGCATCCGATTCGGCGTCCGACACATCGGCCAGCGGCCCCTCGATGCGCACCTGCCGGCGCAGCGTCTTCCAGTGGAACAACAGGGCGGCGTGCGGGTTGGCGATGATCTCGCCGGCCTTGCGGCTGTGCTTGTTGGTGTAGAACACGAAGCCCCGCTCTGCCCGCGCTTCTGCCGGGTCCACGCCCTTGAGCAGCAGGATCCGCGCCGATGGCTGCCCTGCCGCCGTCGCCGTCGCCACCGTCATGGCGTTGGCGTCATTCGGTTCGGTGGCCTCGGCCTGATCCAGCCATTCCAGGAACCAGGCGAACGGGTCGGTTTGCGGTTCGGTCATCGTGCTCTCCCGGCGGGCGCCTCTTGCCCCGCCGCGCGCGGCTGTGCCACCACGGGGGGCCAAACGACAACCCCCGCCGGCAGGACCCCAGCATGGCCGACCACCCCGACCCCGCCCCCCCCGCCACCGGCAGCCTGCTCGCCGGGCGGCGCGGGCTGGTGATGGGGGTGGCGAATGAGCGCTCGCTCGCCTGGGGCATCGCCGCCGCGGTCGCCGCACAGGGCGCGGAACTGGCGTTCACCTTCCAGGGTGAGGCGCTGGAGCGGCGGGTGCGCCCGCTGGCGGCCTCGGTCGGTTCGGATCTGGTCATCCCGTGCGACGTGGCCGAGGAAGCCAGCATCGATGCCGCCTTCGCCGCGGTGGCGCAACGGTGGGATGGACTGGATTTCCTGGTTCACGCCATCGGCTTTGCCGACAAGGCGTATCTGCGCGGGCGCTATCTGGACACGCCGCGGGCGGCGTTCCTGCAGGCGCTGGATATCTCGTGCTATTCGTTCACCGCCGTGTGCCAGCGCGCGGTGCCGCTGATGAAACCCGGCGGCAGCCTGCTGACGCTGAGCTATATGGGGGCCGAGAAATGGGTGCCCCATTACAACGTGATGGGGGTGGCGAAAGCGGCGCTGGAAGCCTCCGTGCGCTACCTTGCCGCCGATCTTGGTACTTCGGGGATTCGCGTGAACGCGATCAGCGCCGGTCCGGTGAAGACGCTGGCGGCCTCGGGGATCGGCGATTTCCGCTACATCCTGCGCTGGAACCAGATCAATTCGCCGATGCGCCGCAACACCACCACGGAAGATGTCGGCGGCGCCGGGGTGTATTTCCTGTCGGACCTGTCTTCGGGCGTGACCGGGGAGGTGCATCATGTGGACAGCGGCTATCATATCGTCGGCATGAAGCACCCCGAGGCACCGGATATCGCGATTGTCGAGGGGTGAACCGCGGGAGAGCTCGATGCGAATCACCTGCATTGTCGCCGATGACACCGGCGGCTCGCGATTTGCCGAGATCGAGATTCCGGCGGAGGCGGTGCGCATGTTCCCCGCCCTGCCGCCGTTCCGGCTCAATCGCTTCGCCGTGCCCGGCGGGGTCAAGCTTTTCACGATCCCGGCCGAGCTGCGCGAGGCGGACTGGCATACCGCGCCGGTGCGCCAGCTGGCGGTGGCGCTGAACGGGACGGTGGAGTACGAAACCACCGACGGCGTGCGCAGGCGCTTCGGCCCCGGGGAGCCGGTGCTGGTCACCGACACCGAAGGAAGCGGGCATATCACCCGTTTTCCGGGCATCGCGCAGAGCTTCCTGCACATCCCGGTGCCCGATGGCTGGCCGGACCAGGAATCCTGAAACCAATGGATCGCGCGCGTGTCCCATAACAGCTTCGGCCATCTGTTCCGCCTGACCACCTGGGGCGAAAGCCACGGCCCGGCGATCGGCGCGGTCATCGATGGCTGCCCGCCCGGCCTCGCGCTGTCGGAAGCCGACATCCAGCCCTATCTGGACCGCCGCCGCCCCGGCCAGTCCCGCTTCACCACCCAACGCCAGGAACCGGACCAGGTGCGCATCCTGTCCGGCGTGTTCGAAGGCTTCACCACCGGCACCCCGATCGCGCTGCAGATCGACAACACCGACCAGCGCTCGCGCGATTATTCCGAAGTCGCGCGCAAATTCCGCCCCGCCCACGCCGATCTCACCTACCACCTGAAATACGGGCTGCGCGACTATCGCGGCGGCGGTCGCGCCTCGGCCCGCGAAACCGCCTGCCGCGTCGCCGCCGGCGCCATCGCCCGCCGCGTGCTCGGCCCCGGCGTCACCATCCGCGGCGCCCTGGTCCAGCTCGGCCCGCACCGGATCGACCGCGCCCGCTGGGACTGGAACGCGATCGATGCCAACCCGTTTTTCTGCCCCGACCCGGTTGCCGCGACGGAATGGGAGGACATCCTCCTGCAAGTCCGCAAGGACGGCTCCTCCCTCGGCGCGGTGATCGAGGTGGTGGCGGACGGCGTCCCGCCCGGCCTCGGCGCGCCCATCTACGCCAAGCTGGACGCCGACCTGGCCGCCGCCCTGATGTCGATCAACGCGGTGAAGGGGGTGGAGATCGGCGACGGATTCGCCGCCGCCGAACTGCGCGGCGAGGACAACGCCGACGCGCTGAGAATGCAGCGGGGCCTGGTGGCGTTCGGCGCCAACCACGCCGGCGGAATCCTGGGCGGGATTTCCTCGGGCCAGCCGATCGTGGCGCGGTTCGCGGTGAAACCGACCAGCTCGATCCTGACCCCGGTCGCGACGGTGGATCAGGACGGGAATGAAACCGAGATCGTCACCAAGGGCCGCCACGACCCCTGCGTCGGCATCCGCGCCGTCCCGGTGGGCGAGGCGATGCTGGCGCTGGTGCTGGCCGATCACCTGCTGCGCCACCGCGCCCAGAACCCGGACGCCCCGGACACGCCGCGCCTGCCGCGGAACTGAACCGCCCCCCTACCCCTCGCCGG
>JAKAZJ010000493.1 GCA_021826565.1 Pseudomonadota bacterium
CTGCCGCTGGGCAGCGCGCTGACGCCGGTGCCGTTCGGCTTCCTGATCGATCGCGGGCATCCGGAATGGATCCTGGCGCTGGCGGCGGGGCTGCTGGTGCTCAGCCTGATCTCGGTGGCAGCGGCACGGGCGGCGGCGCGGCGGGTGCCGTTGGGGATGGTGGCGGCGGAGTAGCGATGGCCCGCCATCGCTAACTCGGTTCCTGCCGCGCGGCGCGGTGCGGGTTGCAGCACGCCGCCGGATCGTGGTGGTCAGGCCGCCTTCCCGGCCATCTCGCGCGTATTCCGGCTCAGCCCCGGCGCCGCCAGCACGCTCTCCAGCGCCGCCCGCATCTGCCCGGCCCGCCCCGGCTCCAGCCGCCGCCACTGCCCCAGCGGGGCCACCATCCGCGCCGCCACCTGCGGGTTCATCGGGTCCAGCGCCAGGATCGTCTCGGCCAGAAATCGGTAACCGTCGCCCGACGCATCGTGGAACCGCGCCTGGTTGGCGGCGAAAGCGCCGGCCAGGGCGCGCACCCGGTTGGGGTTGCGCAGGTCGAAATCGGGGTGCGCCGCCAGCACCCGCATTTGCGCCGGCGTGTCCGGCAAGGATGACCCGGCCTGGATCGCGAACCATTTGTCCAGCACCAGCGCATCGCCCCGCCAGCGCGCGTGGAAATCCGCCAGCGCGGCCGTGCGCTCGGGGCGGTCCACATTCGCCAGCACCGCAAGCGCGGCGAGGGTGTCGGTCATGTTGGCGCCGCGATCGAACTGCGTCCTGGCCAGCGCCACCGCGTCCGCCGCGCCGCCCGCGACCAGATAGGCGAGGCACGCATTGCGCAGCGCCCGCCGCCCCATCGCTGCCCCATCGATCCGGTACGGACCGGAATCGGTCAGGCGGTCGTACAGCGTCCGCAACCGCCCGCTCAGCGCGCGCCCGATCGCCGCCCGCGCCGCCTCCCGCACCGCATGCAGCATCCCCGGGTCCACCGGCATAAGCTGATCGGCAAGGTAGGATTCGGATGGCAGCGCCAGCGCCTCGGCGGCGAAGGCGGGATCGGCTTCGGCCCCGTCCAGCGCCGCCGCCGCGGCTTCGACCAGCGCGGGATCGTCGGGCCGGCCGTCCAGCAGCGCCTGCGTCGCGTAAAGCTGGCCGGCGTCCCAGCGCAGGAACGGGTCCGGTTCGTGCCGGGCCAGCAGGCGCAGCTGGTCGGGCGTGTAGCCGGTGATCCGCACCGGGGCGGAGAAGCCGCGCCCCAGCGCCGGCACCGGCTTGGATGGGATATCAGCGAAGGAAAACTGTGTTTCCGCCGCCTCGGCCAGCAGCAGGGCGGGGGCCGGCAACGCCGCTCCATCCGGTCCCAGCAGCCCGAACCCGAGCGGAATCACCAGCGGCGCCTTGTCCGGCTGGCCCGGGGTGGGCGCGGTGTGCTGGCGGATGGTCAGCGTGTACCGGCGCGCGGCCGGATCATACGCGCCGGCGAAGCTGATTTCCGGGGTGCCCGCCTGGTGGTACCACCGCTTGAAGCGGGTCAGGTCCACCCCCGCGGCATCGGCCATGGCGGCGACGAAATCGTCGATCGTCACCGCCTGGTTGTCGTGGCGGGCGAAATACAGATCCATGCCGCGCCGGAACGCCTCGCGGCCGATGATGGTGGCCATCATGCGGATCACTTCGGCGCCCTTGTTGTAGATCGTCGCGGTATAGAAATTATCGATCGCCTCGTAGCGGTCCGGCTGCACCGGATGCGCCAGCGGCCCGGCATCCTCGCGGAACTGCGCCGCCCGCAGCGCCCGCACGTCGCCGATCCGCTTCACCGCAGCCGACCCCTGATCCATCGAGAATTGCTGGTCGCGATAGACCGTCAGCCCTTCCTTCAACGACAGCTGGAACCAGTCCCGGCAGGTGACCCGGTTGCCGGTCCAGTTGTGGAAATACTCGTGCGCGATCACGCTTTCGATGCCCTCGTAATCGGCATCGGTCGCGGTATCCGGGCGCGCCAGCACGTATTTGGTGTTGAAGACATTAAGGCCCTTGTTCTCCATCGCCCCCATATTGAAATCCGCCACGGCGGCGATGTTGAAGACATCAAGGTCGTATTCCAGCCCGAACACCTGCTCGTCCCACGCCATCGCCTTCTGCAGGGATCGCATGGCGTGATCGCAGCGATCTTCGTCGCCCGGGCGCACCCAGATCGCCAGCGCCACTTCGCGCCCCGAGCGGGTGACGAAGCGGTCGCGCAGCGCGACCAGATCGCCCGCGACCAGCGCGAACAGATAGCAGGGTTTCGGATGCGGATCGGTCCAGGTGACGCGGTGGCGGCCCTCGGCCAGCGTCTCGGTGGCACCAGGGTTGCCGTTCGACAGCAGCACCGGGCAGGACGCCGCATCCGCCGTGAGGGTCACGGTGAAGCGCGCCATCACATCCGGGCGGTCGGGGAAATAAGTGATGCGGCGGAAGCCCTCGGCCTCGCACTGGGTGAAGAAGGCGCCGTTGGACAGATAGAGGCCGGACAATTCGGTGTTGGCGGCGGGATCGATCGCGGTTTCGATCGTGAGCGTGCCGGCGTCCGGCGGATCGGCGATGACCAGGGCGTCGCCCACCCGGTGCCAGCGGTTTTCGCCCAGGGGAACGCCATCGATCATGAGGCTCAGGATGGGCTGGCCGGCGCCGTCCAGGGATAGCGGCGCGTGCGGGTCGGCGGCCGGGTTGCGGCGCAGCGCCAGGCGGGAGCGGACGGTCGTGGCGTGCGGGTCGAGAGTGAAGTCCAGCGCCACCGTATCGATCAGGAAGGCGGGCGGGCGATAATCGGCCAGGCGGGTTTCGTGCGCGGCGGCTGGGTCCTGGGCGACTGGCATGGGGCCTCCGGTGGAGCTGGGGCTGGTATAGCGCCGTTCGCGGCGGGCGCGCGAACCGGGGGGGGGCCTTGTGTTGCTTCGTCC
>JAKAZJ010000494.1 GCA_021826565.1 Pseudomonadota bacterium
GTTGGACGCGGCGCTGCCCTGGCTCAGCGAGCGCTATCGCCCGGCGGAGCGCCAATCCGCCGCACATATGGCGCTGTGGCGCGCGAAGCTGGAAGCGGCGGTGGCGGCGCTGGAAACCGAAGCCGTTTCACTCGGCGCGGACCGGTTCGGAATCGGCCAGATCGCGATCGGCGTCGCGCTGGGGTATCTCGATTTCCGCTTTGCCGAACTGGCCTGGCGCGACGGGCATCCGGCGCTGGCGGCATGGTACCTGGGCTTCGCCGCGCGCCCCGCGGTGGCCGCAAATCCGCCGGTGGACGACCGCTGATCGCCTACCCGAAGGCGGGCGCCACCTCGCGCCGGAAGCGGGCCATCTCGTCCAGCACCTGCGCATGCGGTTTCAGGCCGACATTGAAATAGAGGATCACCTCATCGAACCCTGCCGCCTCCACCCGTTTCAGTACCGAGGTGATATGCGCGGCATCGCCCAGCAGCACGGCGTTGTCGGTCAGGTCCTCGGCGCGCGCCTGTTTCAGCTTCGCGACCATGTCGATGAAATAGCGGTAGCTGGGGGGCGCGGTGGCGGGATCGCCGGGGAAGGACGGGATCACGCATTCGCGGTAGTAGCGCATCTGCCGCGCGCGGGCGGCGGCTTCCTGCTCCGGCGTGTCATGGAAATGGATGAAATAGCTGCACATCAGCCGCCCCGGCCTGGTGCCGTGGCGCGCGCAGGCGGCGTGGTAGTGCTGCGCCACCTGCGCCAGGCCGCCGAAGCTCATTGCCGCGGCGAACGGCGCCACGATCAGCCCGCAGCCCAAACGGGCCGCCAATTCGATGGACGGGCCGGAGAATGATGCCACATAGGACGGGATCGGTTGCTGGACCGGCCGCGGCGTGATCGAGACGTCGCGGAACCGGTACGCGGCACCTTCATGCGTATACGGCGCGGGATCGGCCCAGAGGCGCTGGACCACGGCCATGCCTTCCTCGAAAATCGCCTGGTTGTGGTCGAAATCGACGCCGAGCGGTTCGTATTCGCGCCGGTCGTAGCCGCGCCCGGCAGCGAAATCGACCCGCCCGCCGGACAGCAGATCAAGGCTGGCCCATTGCTCCGCGACGCGAATCGGATGGTGCAACGGCAGCACGGTGACCGCCGGGGCCAGCCGGATTCGCGTGGTGCGCGCGGCGATATAGGCCAGCGCGAGATCCGGGCAGGACAGCACGCCAAGGGTCGAAAAATGATGCTCGCCCACCCAGGTGGAATGGAAACCGAGCTCCTCGGCCGCGATCGATTCGGCGACGATATCGGCGACGAACTGGTTCGGGCCGCGCGGGTTGTTCGCGTAGGCGTTGTCGCTGAGGGTGAAGTAGCCGAATTTCATGGCAGCCCCCCCTCCGCGCGCAGCCCCGCGATGCGGTCGGGGTCCAGTCCCAGCCAGGCGCCCAGCACGGCCTCGGTATCCGCGCCCAGTCGCGGTGCCGCCGCCACGCGCGCCGTTTGACCGTCGAGGCGCACCGGCCAGGTCGGCACGTTCATCGCCGCCTCGTCGGGGCGGGCGACGCTCTGGACGATGCCGCGCTGGACGAAGCTCGGCTCGGTGCTCAGTTCCAGTGTATCGAGCACCGCGCCGGCGGGCACGCCGACGCCGCTGACCAGGGCCATCGCCTCATGCTTGGAGTGGCGGCAGGTCCATTCCGCGATCAGCGCGTCCACCTCCGCCTCGCGCGCCAGGCGGTCCGCCGGGGTTGCGTAGCGCGCGTCGCCGATCAGGTCGGCGCGGCCAATCAAGGTCAGCAGCCGCGTCCAGTGTTCGGGGTTGGCGCGGCTGGTCATGATGTACACGTAATCGTTGGGCCCGCCCGGGGTGCAGGGATACAGCCCCATCGGCGCATTGGTGACGCCGGGCACCTTCGCGCCACCGCGGCCCACCGCGCGGCCGGTGCGCCGTGTGGTGGCAAAATTGGTGCGCATGTAATGCAGCATCGCATCCTGCATCGCCACCGCCAGCCGGCAGCCACGGCCAGTCGTCTGACGGCGGAACAGCGCGGCGGAGACGGTCGCGGCCATCAGCATCCCCGTGCCGGTATCGCCAAGCGAGATCCCCGGCTTGAGCGGCGATCCGTCCTTCTCCCCGGTCACGCTCATGGTGCCGCCGCAGGCCTGCGCGATCATGTCGAAGGCGAGGCCCGATTCATGCGGGCTGCCTTCGCCGAATCCCTTGATCTGGCAGTAGATCAGGCGGGGATTGAGGGCGTGAACCTGCTCCCAGCCGAAGCCGAGGCGCTCGATCGTGCCGGGGGCGAAATTCTCCACGCAGACATCCGCCCGTTCCAGCATCCGGCGCACCAGGTCACGCCCGGCCGGGTTCTTGAGATCGACCGTGAGGGATTTCTTGTTCGCGTTGAAGATGTTGAAATACCACGGGTCGTCATCCGGGGCGCCGGGACGCAGGCGGCGGCCGGGATCGCCGCGTTGCGGGTTCTCGATCTTGACCACCTCGGCACCCATCCAGGCGAGCGCCTCGGTGCAGGACGGCCCTGCCTCGAACTGGGTGAAATCGACCACGCGGATGCCCGCGAGCAGGTCGAAGCCGGTGCTGGTTTCTTCGGTCATGGCCGCTCCCTCTGCCGGACCCTGCCGGCGGGGTGAGCCTGCCACAGCCTAGGGCGCGGCGCCAAACATACGAAAACGGCCGGAGCGGGGGCTCCGGCCGTTCCCCTGTGGTCTGGCGCGCGGCTCAGAAGGCGGTCCAGGCGAACAGGAAGAAGGTGTTGTTGTTGGAGGCGCTGGAGCTGTTGCCGTCAAGCTGGGTATAGGCGGTGTAGGACGCGCCGACCTTGAGGTTGGCAAACGGCCGCCACAGCGATTTCTCCTTGCCGAACGGGACCCAGTCGGCTTCGAGCGTGAAGGCGTTGGAGTTCGGGTTGCCGCTGGCGTTCA
>JAKAZJ010000008.1 GCA_021826565.1 Pseudomonadota bacterium
CACCAGCCAAGCCTATATCCCCCAGTCTCCCAGAAAATATAAACTACACAGGACGCCGCCAACGTATCCCTTCCTAGCATATGCAAATGTCAAAGAACATAAGGCCAAAGCCAAGCCGGCCCGCATCGAGAGGCCGCTATCTAGTCGCGGCGTCCGAGCATGTCAACGCGATGACAGATAGGCGCGTGGATCCCGGAAATCCTGGGGGAGCCGCCGAAAAAGCCACATGCTCGCCTCGAACCCGACCTATCGGCGAGAACGCATAGCTGCCCCGCATCCTCCGCCGATCGACCCGCCGGACCGCAGACCAGATGAAACACTGGATTTACGGCCCGCTTCGCCTTGGGTGCCCTGCAATCCTCGACACCGGCCTGCACCGATCGACCGCACTGATTCCCCCGGACCTCGCCGCCACATCGCTATCGCTCCCGCTTTGATAGATCGACGATCCCCGCGAATCCGTCCTCAGTCCCGATCGCCAGATGACCGCCCGTCGGCGACCAATTCAGTGCCGACACCGCCCCCCGCCCCGGAGGCGCGACAGGCAGGACCCTAGAAGAAGACGCTTCCGCCAGCACCACCAACCCGTCGGCGAAGCCTCCGGCTACGACTTCCTCGTGTGGATGAAATGCGACATCGCTGCACAACAGCCCATCGCCGCCAGCCAGTTCCAGCGGTGCCTTGCCCATCGGGCCGCCCCCGAAGAACGGCCACAACACCATCGCGTCAGAACCGCTGGTCGCCATCCATTTGCCGGAGCGGCTGAACGACAGCGCCCTGGTCTTGGAGGGATAGCCGGTCATACGCAGATGCTTGCCCTCTGGCAGGGTCCAGCCATGAAGCGCATTCTCCTGCATCGCGGTCACCAGCGCCTCACCCGCAGGGTGCAGCGCTATCGCGATATGGCTACCCTTCCATTCCAGGACCCGCGGCGTGTCCGTCTTCGCACCCACGAACCACAGGCTGGCGCCGTTATAATGCGCCGCGGCGAGACGTTTCCCCTTTGGGTCGAACGCTAGTCCGGTCACAGTCGAGGGGTGAGCAAATTCCCTCAGCTTCCGTCCCATCGCATCGAACAGATGCACCACTTTCCCAACCGCGGCAGCGATCACTCCGCGCTCGCCGGAGGTACACGCCACCTGCTCGACCCATTTCATCCCGAACCCGGCCAACTCGGTGACCGACCCGTCCGGCATCACGTGCATCAATCGCCCATCATCCCCGCCCGAGACGAACCCCGCGACCGGATGTGGGGCCAAAGCCAGCACGGCCCCGCCATGGACCGCGACCTCTCGCCAGTCCTCGGGCTGAACCGGATCGACCAAGCGAAATCTGCCATCGCCCAACCCGAAGCCGAGCAACCCTGTCCGGCGGTCGAATCGAGCGCCCACCACAAACGCCCCTAGCATCCGCGAGACGCCGCGCGTCTCGATCGCGAATCCCGCCTCCGATGTCTCGTTCATGGTCAGGCTGCCGCATCGGCCTGGCAGGACTCGAAGCCGCGCCGCAACAGCGGCCGGTTCAGGTTGCGCCCGATGAAGACGATCCGGCTGACCCGCGGTTGGTCGGGCTTCCAAGGCCCAATGTAATCCCCGTCGGCGATCATGTGCACCGCTTGGAAGGCGAAGCGCCGGTCGTCGCCGCGATAGGCCAGGATACCCTTGGTGCGCAGCAGGTCCGGGCCCTTGTCAGCCAACAGCGCGCCAATCCAAGCGTTGAACTTCTCCGGATCGATCGGACGCGCTACCTCGAAGCTGACCGACGTCACGTCTTCGTTATGCTCGTGTGCGTCATCCTCCAGAAAATCCGGTTCCCGCTCCAGCACGCGGGCTAGATCGAACGCGCCCTGGTTCATTACGTGGGCGATCGGCAGCGCCGCCCGTTCTGTGCGATGGATCACCGCGAAGCGATTGATCTGCCGCAGCCGCGCCTCCACCGCAATCAGTTCCTCAGCCGCGACCAGATCTGTCTTGTTCAGCACGATGACGTCGGCAAACGCGATCTGGTCCTCTGCCTCATGGCTGTCTTCCAGCCGAACCAATATGTGCTTGGCGTCCACTACGGTCACGATTGCATCAAGGCGGGTCTTGGCCTTGACCGCGTCGTCGACGAAAAATGTCTGTGCAACCGGGGCTGGGTTAGCCAAGCCCGTAGTCTCGATGATGATTCCGTCAAACCGGTCGCGCCGCTTCATCAGCCCGCCAACGATCCGGATCAGATCGCCACGCACCGTGCAGCAGACGCAACCATTATTCATCTCGAATACCTCCTCCTCAGTATCGACCACCAGGTCATTATCGACGCCCAGTTCACCGAATTCGTTGATCACTACCGCGTATTTGCGGCCGTGCTGCTCACTTAGGATACGATTCAACAAGGTGGTTTTTCCGGCGCCCAGATACCCGGTCAGCACGGTCACGGGTACCAGGACAGGGTCGATCTCGGTAGGCGGCATGGCGGTCTCTCCAATCGGGTTCACCCACAATATAAGCACCCGCCCAGGACGCAGCCACCCGCGAGCGGCTACCATCTGCCGGACCATCTTTCGCGGTCGGGATATCCGGGCTACGCTTGTCGGGCAAAGCCAAGCCGTCAGCCTGCGCCGCCAAAGCGCTAAGGGAGATCCTGCCATGGATGCCGTCGTCATCGTCTCCGCCGTCCGCACCCCCGTAGGCAGCTTTAATGGTGCTTTCGCGGCAGTTCCGGCCCATGTCCTGGGCACCACCGCGATTCAAGCTGCCATCGCACGCGCCGGGATCGCGGCCGCGGATGTCGACGAGGTCATTCTGGGCCAGGTGCTGGCCGCCGGGGAAGGCCAGAATCCCGCCCGCCAAGCCGCCCGCGCCGCCGGCCTGCCGGACGCCAAGACCGCGTTCGGCATCAACCAGGTCTGCGGATCCGGCCTGCGCGCCGTCGCACTGGCCGCGCAGCAGATCCGCACCGGGGAAAGCGCCATCGTCGCCGCCGGCGGGATGGAGAGCATGAGCACCTCCGCCCACGCCGCCTATCTGCGCGCCGGCACCAAGATGGGCAGCGTTGAGTTCATCGACACGATGCTGAAAGACGGCCTCTGGGACGCCTTCCACGGCTACCACATGGGAACCACCGCCGAGAACGTCGCCCGCGCGCACCAGATCACCCGCGAAGAACAGGACGCCTTCGCCGTTGGCTCGCAGCAGAAGGCGAGCGCGGCGCAGAAGGCGGGCCGCTTCAAGGACGAGATCGTCGCTGTCACCATCAAGGGCCGCAAAGGCGATACAGTGGTGTCCGACGACGAGTACATCCGGCATGATTCGAATCTCGAAACCATGGCCAAGCTGCGCCCTGCGTTCAGTAAGGAAGGGACCGTCACCGCCGGCAACGCGTCCGGCATTAACGACGGCGCTGCTACGCTGATCTTGATGTCGGCTGCCGAGGCGGCCAAGCGCGGCCTGACCCCGCTCGCCCGCGTTGCCGCCTTCGCCACCGCCGGGGTCGATCCCGCGGTGATGGGCACCGGGCCGATCCCAGCTACGCGCAAGGCGCTTGGCCGCGCCGGATGGAAAGCTGACGACCTTGATCTTGTGGAAGCCAACGAGGCATTCGCGGCCCAGGCAATCGCGGTCAACAAGGACCTCGGTTGGGACACGTCGAAGGTAAACGTGAATGGCGGCGCGATCGCGATTGGCCACCCGATCGGCGCGTCCGGCGCGCGCGTCCTGGTGACGCTGGTGCACGAGATGAATAAGCGCAATGCGAAGAAGGGCTTGGCGACCTTATGCATTGGCGGCGGCATGGGCGTCGCTATGTGCCTGGAACGCTAGACAGGAGCGCAACATGGCCGGGCTTTACTTCGAAGAGTTCCACGATGGCCAGGTGTTCGAGCACGCGATGTCGCGCACTGTCACGGAAGCCGACAACGTGCTTTTCACGTGCCTCACGCTCAACCCGCAGCCGCTGCACCTGGACGCTGAATTCGCCAAAACCACCGAGTTTGGCCGCCCGCTGGTCAACTCCATCTTCACGCTGGGTCTGGTGATCGGAATGACCGTGGGAGAGACGACCCTCGGCACGACCATCGCCAACCTCGGCATGAGCAAGGTGGAGTTCCCGAAGCCGGTGTTCGCGGGCGACACGATCCGCGCCCGTTCGATCGTTCGGGGGGTGCGGGCCAGCCGTTCTCGCCCCGAGGCAGGGGTGGTGGAGTTCGAGCATCTCGGCCTTAATCAGCGCGGAGAGATCGTCGCCAGTTGCCTGCGCGCGGCGTTTATGAAGCGCCGGCCAGCTCCTTGAGCCGCGGCAGCAGGAACGCCAAGTCCCGCTCGGCTGCGCAAACCAGGAACCGCGCGGCCGGAGACGGTCCCTCTGCCGGCAACCCGTCGGGTCCCAGGGGAAGAGCGACGAGACCGAGGTCGCCATAGACCTTCAGCAGCTCAGGGCCGACGTGCCAGACCGCAGGATCCCGCCCCTCCTGCGCCGCCAGATCGCGCAGCCGCCAGATCGCCGAGATCCGGTCCCCCTCCGGACCGGTCGGATCACCAAGCCCCAGCAGGATCCGGCCGAGGCGGCGAAACGGGATCCCCGCCCGGCCGGCCTCGCCCCACACCACGCCATCGGGCAAACCGGTACCGGGCGAAGGCGCGACCCGTGCCTCCGCCGCCGTGTCCCATGCGCTCCAGGCCACCCGGCCCGGGCGTAGCAGGAACCACAGCGCCAGCAGCCCCGGCAGCACCGTCAGTGCAACGCTGATCCGCAGCCCCGGGGTGGCGCCGGGCGTCATGACGATCTGCCACCACGCCGCCGCCGACAACCCGGGCGTGCCGCGGAACCCGACCAGACCCAGCACGCCCACCACCAGGGCCAGCAAGGCTGCCGCGGTAGAGCGGTCCAGCTCACCGCCGAACAGCCGGGCCGGCCGGTAGAACCGGGTCCTGAACGGCACTAGCATCAACGCCGAAAGCGCCAGCACCCCGGCGATCCAGGACGGATCGTGGCGGACGCTCACCAGCACGCTGCCTAGGGCCAGCAGCAGCAGGGTCAACCACCAAACCAGCGTCACGCGCTGGCTCAGCGCGGCCCCCAGCATCACCAATCCTGCACCAACCAGCGACGGTTCAAATTGCCCGGCGAGCACGGCAAGATCTCCCGGCCCGTGCCCCGGGTGCGGCGCCAGCACGCCAAGCCCCAACAGCAGCAGCCCGCTAAGCCCCACCGCCCCCGTTGCGGCCGCCAGCGCGAACGGCGGCGCGGGAACACCATGCAGACGGCGCATCGTCAGGCGGCGGGAGAGCAGGCCCGCGCCGCGCAGCAGGGCTTCGTTGGCAGCGAACAGAGATCCGGCCAGAAACAGTGGGATGACGTAGTAGTATAGTCGATACACAACGATGGCGGCGGCCACCCGCGGTGCCGGAAGAAACGGAGCCAGGCCGAATAGCACTGCGCTGTCGAACACGCCGATCCCACCTGGCACATTTGCTGCCAGGCCGGCTGTGTAGCCGGCGACGTAGATACCCAGGAACACTAGCCAGCTCAGGCGCGGCACCGTCGGCAACAGGACCCAGAAAATGGTTGCCGTCAGCGCCACGTCGGCGGTCGCCAGCGCCACCTGCACCAGCGCCATGCGGAAGCCGGGCAACGTGATCGCCTGGCCGAACAGGCGTACCGTACCGACCCGCCGTGCCAGACCGACGTAGCCCGCCACGATTGCCCAGAGCAGCACCCCGCAGCCGTACAGTAGCGCCAGCGGCATGCGATCGCCTAGGAACACTACGGATTCCGGCTCCAGCAACAGGATTGTCCCGCCCAGCACCATCCCGCCTAAGCCGAAGCTGAGGCTGCAGAATGCGACCACACGCGCGATCTGGCCCGGGGTCAGGCCCCATTGCGCATACAATCGGTATCGCACCGCTGCGCCGGAAACAGCGGCAAAACCGAGGCTGTGCGACAACGCATAGGCACAGAACGAGGCGAACGCGACCCGGCCGTATCTCACCTTGCGGCCCGCGTAGATCGTGCCCAGCCAGTCGTAGAGCGTGAGTCCCGCGTAGGACAGTATTGTAAACAGGAACGCCAGCACCAGCGCGCCGCCGGGGATCGCATGCAGCGCCCGACCGACCGTGTCCAGCCGCAGATCGTGGAATTCGCGCCGCACGACGAACAACGCGACGAATAGCAGCGCGGCACCGAGGACCGCAGGAAGCCGCCGCAGGGTCGCGCCCATTCTCACTCAGCCTACGGGACCAGGCGACACCGCCCACCCGGCCCCGCGCGTTCGCCTCACGCCGCCTCGGCTGGCCGGCTGAGCGCGGCCTCGATCAGTGCGACGGTCTCGGTCACGCCGTAGAGCGCGATGAAGCCGCCGAAGCGCGGCCCCTCGACTTGGCCGAGCAGCACCTGGTAGAGGCAGCTGAACCAGGCGCGCAGCTCCGGAAACGCGTGACGCTTGCCGACCTCGAACACCAGGTTCTGGATCGATTCGGCATCAGCGCCGGAATCCAGCGACTTCAGCGTCTCGGCCAGATCGGCCAGCGCCGCGCGCTCGGTGGCATCCGGCTGGCGGTAGCGCTTCGAGGGCCGGACGATGTCGCGGTAATACGCGATGGCGTGACCGACCAACTGGTCGAGGAACGGCATCGTGGCCGGAGTGGCGCCCGGCGCGTAGCGGCGGATGAAGCCCCAGAGAATCTCGGGCGTCTCCGCGTTCACTACGGCGGCAAGGTTGAGCAGCATGGCGAAGGAGACCGGGCTTCCGCCGTGATTGGGCAGACGCCCGGCACCGATGTGCCAGGCCGGGTTGGCCAGGCGTTCGGCGTCCGTTTGCGCGGACAGCCGGACAGCGTTGGCCAGGTAGTCATCGACCGCGCGAGGGATCACGTCGAAATACAGCCGCTTCGCGCGCTGCGGCTGCTGATACATGAACTGGCCGAGGGATTCGGGCGGCGCGTAGCGCAACCACTCCTCCACCGACAGCCCGTTGCCCCGAGATTTGCTGATCTTCTGCGCCTGCTCGTCCAGGAACAACTCGTAAGTAAAGCCGTCGGGTGGACCGCCGCCCAAAATCCGACAGATGCGTCCCGACAGGCGCACGGAATCGATCAGGTCCTTGCCGGACATTTCGTAATCGACCCCAAGCGCGAACCAGCGCATCGCCCAGTCGGCCTTCCATTGCAGCTTAGCGGCACCGCCGGTAACCGGGGTTTCAAACATCTCGCCGCTGTCGGGATCGCGCCATACCACGGTGCCAGCAGCGGGGTCGCAGCGCGCCATCGGCACCTGCATCACCACGCCCGTACGCGGGTGGATCGGCAGGATCGGTGCGTAGGTTGCCCGTCGCTCCGGCCCCAGAGTTGGCAGGATCACTGCCATTACCTGGTCGTAGCAGGCCAGCACGCGGCGCAGCGCCGCATCGAACCGGCCGGTGATATAATATTCGGTGGCGGATGCGAATTCGTATTCAAATCCGAACGAATTCAGGAACGATTGTAGCCGCGCGTTGTTGTGGGCGCCGAAGCTGTCATGCGTGCCGAACGGATCGGGGATCCTAGTCAGCGGCTGACCGAGGAAGCCGGCCAGCGTGTCCCGGTTCGGCACGTTGTCGGGCACCTTGCGTAGCCCGTCCATGTCGTCGCTGAACGCAATCAGCCGGGACGGCAGGCCAGTAAGGTGGGTGAAGGCATTGCGTACCCAGGAAGTGCGCGCGACCTCGCCGAAAGTGCCGATATGCGGCAGGCCGGAGGGGCCGTAGCCGGTCTCGAACAACGCTTCGGTCTTGCCAGACGCGGCCAGGCGCGCGGCGACCTTCGCCGCCTCTTCGAACGGCCAGGCCTTGGGCGTACTGTGGGGAGGGGCAGACATGGCCAGAAGCTAAGGACCAGGACGCGCCCGGTCAATTTGCTGCGCCCCGAGGCGCGGGTTACGCTTCACCCCGACGCATGGTTGCCATGCCCACTCCTGGAGACGTACCATGATCGAAGCCTGGACCTGGCCGACCCCGAACGGCCACAAAGTGCATATCGCGCTCGAGGAGCTTGGCCTCCCTTACAGCGTTGTCCCGATCAACATCGGCCAGGGCGAGCAGTTCAAGCCCGAGTTCCTGGCGATCACGCCCAACCACCGGATTCCCGCGATCGTCGATCCGGACGGACCGGGCGGCAAGCGCCTCACGTTGTTCGAGTCCGGCGCGATCCTGATCTATCTTTCGGAAAAGACCGGCGGCAGGCTGATCCCGGCCGACCCGGCCGGCCGCTACACCTGCATGCAATGGTTGATGTTTCAAATGGGCGGCGTCGGGCCGATGTTCGGTCAATACAACCATTTTGCCAACTACGCGGTGGAGAAGCTGCCCTACGCGATTGAGCGCTACACGAACGAGGTGAAACGCCTGCACCGCGTGCTGGAAACCCGGCTCGCCGAGGCACCCTATCTGGCCGGCGACGAATACAGTGTTGCCGACATCGCGACCTTCCCCTGGGTGCGCAATCCGGACCGGCGCGGTATCGATTTCGCCGAATATCCGAATATCCGCCGCTGGCACGACGCGATCGCAGCTCGGCCGGCGGTACAGCGCGGCGTGGAGGTGCTGAGCGAAAACCAACGTCGCGGCGCGATGAGCGCGACCGAGCGTGAGAATCTGTTCGGCGCCACCCAGTTCGGCAAGCGTTAGGCGCAGCGGCCTACCCCTTCGTGACAGCGGGTGGGGACTCACGCGTGTAGTCAATCCGACAATACGCCCCGCCCATGTAGCGTTCCTCCACCGGGTCATCGCTGACCCGGCCAGCGAGTTGCCCGGCGAACCCGTCCGCGCTATCGCGCGGCGTCCAGCCCAGCGCGGCACGATCATCGCTGTGCCACCAGGTCATGGCGCGGTTCGCAGAGGCACCCCAGACCACACTGGTCCCCACCGTCTCGGTCAGAACCGCGCGCGCGACCAACCGCGCCAAGTCGTCGTAGGACAGGTAGCTCGCCAGCATCCGCGCATTGACCGGCTCGGGCAACGAGGAGCCGATGCGAACGAACACGCTTTCGACGCCATGTTTCATCCAGTACAGCCGCCCCATCATCTCGCCATAAGCTTTGGATAGACCGTAGTACCCATCCGGCAGCAACGGGTCGGTTGCGGCGATCGTCGCCGAGCGCTCATGAAACCCAACGGTGTGGTTGGAGGAGGCGAAGATCACCCGCGCCCGCTCCCGCCGCGCCGCCTCATAGATATGGTACAAACCGCGCAGATTCGGGCCAACGATTTCCTCAAACGGACGCTCCACCGACACGCCGCCGAAATGCAGGATCGCGCCACATCCCTCGGCCAGCCGCAGGATAGCAACGCCGTCGGTCAGATCAGCGCGCGTGAAGCCGGCTGCTGGCGGTAGCGGATCAGGGAACGGGGCGATATCGGTGAGCCGCAACACCCATCCGGCGGCACTGAGCGCCCGGGCGAGCACCCGACCAAGGGCACCGGAAGCGCCGGTCAGCAACACCGGCTTGGCGGGAATATCGGACATCGGGCAGGCTCCGTCGAGGATTGAAAATCAGGAGTGGGATATGCGCACGATCGAGGATCACACCCAAGCGCTGGCCACCGCCCGCACCACCAGCCGGGCGATCGTGGAGGCTTGCCTGGCGCGGATCGACGACGAGGCGGGCGAGGGCGGGCGGACCTTCGTGGCCGTCTATCATCAGGCTGCGCGCGACAGCGCGGACGCGATCGACGCGCTACGCCGGGCGGGACGGACGCCGTCGCGCTACGCCGGCATTCCCATCAGCCTGAAAGATCTGCTGGACGTGGCGGGCGAACCGACGGCGGCGGGATCACGCGCGCTGGCGGACGCCCCTCCGGCTGCTGCCCATGCCCCGGTCGTGGCGCGATTGCTGGCCGCCGGATTCGTCCCGGTCGGACGAACCAACATGGCGGAGTTCGCGTTCTCCGGCTTGGGCCTCAATCCGCATTTCGGCACCCCGCGCGCGCCGTGGGAGCGCGCGGTGGCAGGCGGCAGGATTCCCGGCGGCAGTTCCTCTGGGGCGGCTGTGTCGGTAGCGGACGGGATGGCATTGGGCGCGATCGGCACGGACACCGGCGGTTCCACCCGCATTCCGGCCGCGTTCTGCGGCGTGACCGGCTACAAGCCGACGGCGCGCCGTGTGCCCATCGCCGGAGTGCTCCCACTATCCCCCAGTCTCGATTCAGTGGGGCCGCTGGCGCCGTCGGTCGCGTGCTGCGCGATTCTGGACGCGGTCCTGGCGGGCGAGGCACCGGCCATCCCGGTCCCGGTCACGCTGGCGGGGTTGCGGTTGGCAGTGCCGGAAACGCTGCTGGCCAACGGGGTGGATGCGGCAGTCACCGCAGCCTTCGCCCGCGCGCTGCGGCGAATCGAGGCCGCGGGCGCGCGGATCATCCCGCTCGCGGTGCCCGAGTTCGACGCGGTGTATCAGGCTACCGCGGCCGGCGGCCTGACCGCAGCCGAAGCCTTCGCCTGGCACCGCACGCTGCTGGGTGAAAAGGGCGCCCTCTACGACCCCGCGATCCGCTTCCGGATCGAACGCGGCGCGGCAATCTCCGCCGCCGACTATCTGGACGTTGTGGCCACCCGCAGGCGGCTAATCGCCGCCTTCGACCGCCGCACCCAGGATTGCGACGCGATGGTCCTGCCGACCGCGCCGATCCTACCCGCCCGTATCGCCGACCTGACCACGCAACACGAATACAATCGTGTGAATCTTTTGGCCTTGCGGCATACGACGCTGATCAATTTCCTCGACCGCTGCGCACTCTCGCTGCCCTGCCATCGGATCGGCGACGCTCCAGTGGGGCTGATGCTCGTGGGGGAGACAATGGGTGACACGCGGCTGTTCGCGATCGGTGTCGCGGTCGAGGCAGCGATCAGGTCGCTTCGGGGCGGCTGAAGGAGCTGCCCATAAAGTGAGCGGCGTTGCGCGTGACGCTTCGGCGTCTTCATCGAGCATCTGCCCGTGTGACGGCATCGCCCGGTGCCTATGATTCAGGCAGCGGGCGCGTGGAGCGGATGTCCCGGATCATCCATGTTGGCACGAATATTGTTCTGTGTGTCCTTTGGTCCATCGACGGGAACGAATGAAGATGCCCTCCCATCGTCTACGCGCGACGGCGCTGATAGCTGCGTTCTGCATGACCTCCAGCCCGGCCGTCGCGGCGACGGCCGGGATCAACACGGGCGATACCGCCTGGGTGCTGGTCTGCACGGCGCTGGTGCTGTTGATGACCATCCCAGGCCTCACGCTGTTTTATGGCGGCATGGTGCGCAAAAAGAACATTCTTGCCACCATGATGCAGTCTTTCGCGCTGTGCGCCCTAATCAGCGTTGTGTGGATGGTGGCGGGCTACTCGCTGGCGTTCACCAACGGTGACGCCTGGATCGGCGGCTCGTCGCGCCTGTTCCTCAACGGGCTGGGCACCCATTGGAACGCGCCGTTCACCCTGGGCGCCGGCAGCGCCGCACCGCAGCCAACCGCCATCCCGGAGAGCGTTTTCGTGATGTTCCAGATGGCCTTCGCCATCATCACGCCGGCGGTGATCACCGGTGCTTTTGCGGATCGGATGAGGTTTTCCGCGTTGATGTTGTTCATGACGCTCTGGTCGCTGCTGGTCTACGCGCCGATCGCACATTGGGTATGGGCACCGACAGGCTGGCTCGCCGAACGTGGTGTGGCCGACTTCGCTGGCGGGACAGTGGTGGAGATCAATGCCGGGGTTGCTGGACTAATCTGCGCCCTGGTCCTGGGGCGGCGCATCGGGCTCGGCACCGAGAATTTGGCGCCTTGGAACCTTGCCTATGCGGTAACCGGCGCGGCGCTGCTCTGGGTGGGCTGGCTCGGGTTCAACTCTGGCGGCGCGATGGGGGCCGACGGGCGGGCGGGCATGGCAGTGCTGGCGACGCAGATGGCCGCGGGCGGGGCCACCCTGTCGTGGAGCACGGCGGAATGGGTGCTGCGCGGCAAGCCGTCGGTGCTGGGCGCGATTTCCGGGGCAGTCGCCGGTCTGGTCGCGATCACGCCGGCGGCCGGGTTCGTGCTGCCGGGTCCCGCGCTTGGGATCGGCCTCATCGCCGGGATCGTGTGCTTCTACGCCGCGACCGAGATCAAACCACGACTTGGCTACGATGACAGCCTGGACGCCTTTGGCGTGCACGGCATCGGAGGGATCGTCGGGATGCTGCTGACGGGGGTCTTCGCCTTCGGCCCGTTGTCGGGCGGTGCCGCAGTCGGCGGGCTACATCTGCTCGGGGTGCAGGCGATCGCGGTTGGTGCGAGTTTCGCTTGGAGCGCGGTCGGAACCTACCTTGCTCTGCGCGTGACCGGAGCGCTGGTGGAACTGCGCGTCAGCCGCGACGAAGAACGTGAGGGCCTGGATATCGTGCTTCACGGCGAGCAACTGTTCTGAAGCCGCGCACGGGCGGACGCTACAGGCTGGCAGCATCCGTGCGTCCCAGCGCCAGCAGGTGCGTCCGGTATGAAACCGCAGCGCGGTCGTGCAACCGGGTCTGCCAGGGGAACGCGATGTCCTCGGCCAGAATCCGCAAACCGGGAACGAACTGCGGATGCGCCCCGGGTGTCAGCAGGGTACGCAGGAACGTTTCGGCCGCCCCCCCATCCGGCCCCCGCTGAGAGTGCCCACCGATCCAAGTCTCGATCGGGGTCGCCCGGGTGGCCCAGTCATACGGGCAGCCCAGTAGCACCCGCCCACCCGGCGCCACCACCGCGGCAAGAGCGGCAAGGAGCTGCCGCGGCTCCGGCACGCAGTCCAGCAGATTGAGCGCGACGGCCAAGTCCGCCGAGCCGGGCACGAATGGCAGGGCCAGCGCATCGCACATCCAGAAATCCACCCTCGTCGCGCCCGCGGGTGCCACCGGGAACACCCGACGATCGAAAACCACACCGATCCGCCGGCGCGGATAGGAGATGTGCGCGGCCAGTGCACCGCGCACGGCCCGCAGCACGCCGGGATGCAGATCGATCCCCAAAACCAACGCGTCCGGGTGCCGGGCAGCGAGGTCGAAGCTGGTCCGTCCGGCGCCGCAGCCTAGATCAAGCGCCCGCCGAACCGGCGCAGGCGCCATCTCTTCCAGCCGTGCCAAGCAGCGTCGTGCCGCGCCAGGCGCGGGCGCGTGCTCTAGCTGGATTTCGGCCGGGTCACAATCCGCCCAGCCGTCCCAGAAATAGGTCGAAAGCGTCTGACGCAGACCGTCGAACCAGCTGCCCGGTCCCATCGCATCGCCGAGCAGGCTTTCGAGCACGGGATTTAGATCGGTCCGCAGCATCAGTTCCACCGCGCGCTCTGCGAGCAACGCGCGCGGGTCGGGGACGATGATCGGCAGCCCGTCGATGATGGGAAATTCCAGCATGCAGGCTGAGTTGGTACAGTTCAGAATACCATGCTGGATATCGTTGTCACACTCCGCGAATACAGTGGCGATGCGCAGCGGCCGCACGCCCAGTCCGCCGCGGACACAGCGCGGACACAGCGGAGCGAAAGCCGCGAAATGGGTCCTGCGCAAGCGCGCTCAACCGCCGATCAAGACGGTCGCGCAGCCGGGACCGATGATGCTGCCGGCCGGCCCCGGGATGGGTCCTACGCAAGCGGGATGTTCGGTCGCGTCGCCGACGCGGGCCGCAGCCAGTCCGCAGATCGTAACCGTGGCCGATCCCTTGGCGATGATCCCCGGCCCGCCCGGCACGCAGGCGGGAATGGCGCAGGGCTGCGTCTGGTCGGTGGCGCGGGCAGCCACTTTCCCGCCGATTTTCACGGTCACTGCGCACGGCGGAACAATCGACAGCGGCATCGGTGGGTGCGGCACCGGTGTCGGCACCAAGGCCGCCGGATGGATGGGCGCGTGACAATGCGGGCTTTCCTGTTCCACCTTGTCGCCGACGCAGGCGGCGGGTTGACCCATGATGCGTGGTCTCCGGACCTTGACTGTCGTCTACTCATAACCCAACGAGCCGATCGGCCGCTAGCGCTATCGCCGATGCCGCTGACGGAACGCAAGCGCCTCGGCGATATGGACCCGTCCCACCGCCGCCGCGCCGGCCAGATCGGCAATCGTTCGAGCCACGCGCAGCACACGGGTGTAACCGCGCGGCGAGAGCCGCAGACGCTCCATCGCCTGACCAGCCAGGGTTTCGGCATCCGGCGACAGTGCCACGTCGCGGCCCTCGGCCTCGGCGTTACATGCAGCGCCGTCCGCCCCATAGCGCGCGGTTTGGGCAGCGCGGGCGTGGGCGACCCGGATGGCAACGGCAGCAGACGGCTCTCCGGCCGGCGCGCGGGCAAGCTCAGCGGCGGACGCCGGTTGCACGTCCACGGTCAGATCGATTCGGTCCAGCAGCGGCCCGCTGATGCGCCCCGCGTACTCCTCCCCGCAGCGCGGTGCCCGGCCGCATTCCCGGCCGGGCTCGCCAAGATGCCCACAACGGCAGGGGTTCATGGCCGCGACCAGCTGGATCCGCGCCGGATAGGTGATATGCGCGGCGGCGCGGGCCACCGTGGTGCGACCGGATTCCAGCGGCTGGCGCAAGGCCTCCAGCGCCGGCCGCGGGAACTCCGGCAGTTCGTCGAGGAACAGCACGCCGCGATGCGCCAGCGAAATCTCGCCCGGTCGCGCCCGCGGTCCGCCGCCGGCCAGCGCCGCCTGGGAAGCCGAATGATGCGGCTCACGAAACGGCGGCCGCATGACCAGCCTGCCATCCGTCAGCCGCCCCGCGACGCTGTGAATCATGCTAACTTCCAACGCCTGCGCCGGCGTCA
>JAKAZJ010000495.1 GCA_021826565.1 Pseudomonadota bacterium
CTCGGCGGTGCGCGCCGTGGTCACCCGGCACTCGCCGCGCACCACCATCTGATACAGCGCCAGCGCCCGCTGCGCGCAACGCCGGCTCATGCCGCCGATCACGCGCGGGTTGTTCACCACCTCCTCCAGGATGCGTCCGGGCAGGACCCGTTCCGGACAATGCGCCACCTGGATCTGCGCCCGCTCGCCCTGCTGCTGCGGGAAGGTCAGGTCGGGGCGCAGCTCGGCCAGGATCGCGGCCACACGCTCGGTGGTGCCGACCGGGGCGGTGGATTCCAGGATCACCAGATTGCCCGCCGCCAGCACCGGGGCCAGCGCCCGCGCCGCGTCTTCGACATACGAGATATCGGGCGTGGCCGTGGCGCCGTGCCCGCGCAGCGGCGTGGGCACGGCGATGATATGCGCGTCCGCCGGCGCGAC
Organism: Pseudomonadota bacterium; assembly: GCA_021826565.1. Next base: position 421 of record JAKAZJ010000495.1, read on the forward strand.
GGTGGCGGCCGCGCGCAGCTTGCCCGATTCCACCACGCGGCGGACCAGCGCATCCAGGTTGGGTTCGCCGAAATGCGGCCGGCCGGCGTTGATGGTCGCCACCACCGCGGCGTTCACATCGGTGCCGTGCACCTCGATCCCGGTCTCGGCGAACACCGCCGCGGTGGGCAGGCCGATATAGCCGAGGCCGATCACGCCGACGCGGGCGAAACTATCCATCCAGCAGAGCCTTCACGATGCGGGCGGCGGCCTGGCCGTCGCCATACGGGTTATGGGCGATGCTCATTGCCCGATACGCGGCGGGATCGTCCAGCAGCCGGGTGGCGCGGGCCACCAGCCGGTCGGTGTCGGTGCCGACCAGTTCCACGGTCCCGGCGGCCACGGCCTCCGGCCGTTCCGTGGTGTCGCGCGTGACCAGCACCGGCTTGCCGAGGGACGGCGCTTCCTCCTGCACCCCGCCCGAGTCCGTGATGATCAGATGCGCGCGCCGCATCAGCGCGATGAAGGGCAGGTAGTCCAGCGGCTCGATCAGGCGGATCGCCGGATGCGCGCCGAGCACGCGCGCGGCGACTTCGCGCACCGCCGGGTTGAGATGCACCGGATAGACGATCTCCACATCGCCGCGATCGGCCAGGCGCACCAGCCCGGCGGCGACGCGATCGAGGCCGCCGGCGAAATTCTCCCGCCGGTGCCCGGTGACCAGGATCAGCCGGCGGGCCGGATCGGGCGCGGGCAGGGCGGCGTGGGAAGCGGCGGCGCGGGCCGGATCGGTGTCCAGGATCGCGATCGCGTCCAGCAGCGCGTCGATCACGGTGTTGCCGGTGACGGTGATGCGCGCCTCGGCCACGCCCTCGGCGCGGAGATGGGCGCGCGCTTCCGCGGTGGGTGGGAAATGCCAGCGCGCGAGCGTGGTGGTCAGGCGGCGGTTCATCTCCTCGGGGTAGGGGGAGGCGATGTCGCCGGTGCGCAGCCCGGCTTCCACATGACCCACCGGGATGCGCGCATAGAACGCGGCCAGGGCGGCGGCGAAGGTGGTGGTGGTGTCGCCCTGGACCAGGACGATGTCCGGGGCCAGCTCCGCCAGCGCCCCGGCCAGACCCTCCAGCGCCGCGGTGGTGATCCAGGTCAGGCCCTGGGCGTGGCGCATGATGTCCAGATCGCGGTCCGGGCGGATCGCGAACAGGTCCAGCACCTGGTCCAGCATCCGCCGGTGCTGGGCGGTGACGCAGACCAGCGGCACGACCCCCGGGGTGGCGTGCAGGCGGCGGATGACGGGGGCCAGCTTGATGGCCTCGGGGCGGGTGCCGAAAACGGTGAGGATGCGCATGGGGTCCGGGCGGGAGGATGACGCGCGTGGCGGTTACGGCGGAGTTAAAGGCGAAAGACGGACCTACCACACCGCGCGGGCGATGGCCCTACCGGGGCGCGAAACGCCCGATCGCCGCGGTGGCCAGCCAGGGAACCGCAGAGGTGGCGGCTACTGGTTGCACCCATAGAGCTGGCCGTTCGGCGCCGTGGAGCAGCCGCGCATGTAGCCGTTGATGAATTTTTGCGCGTTCGCGTGGTTGGCGTTCGCGATGGCGTTGCCGGGGCCGTTCGGCGTTGTGTAGGGATGGAGCGTCGGCATGACCGGCTGGCGCAGGCTCGGCTGCGCCGGTGCGGCGACGATCGACAGCGTGCGCGCTGGTACCTGCTGATCGAGCAGGTAGGGCGCGTTGTCGCGACGCAGGATCATCCCGTTCGCCTGGAGCACCGTCGGCGAGCGGAACGTGACCACCACCGACATCTCGGGCGGATGCGGGGTCGAACTGCAACGCACCGGAAACCCGGGCGCCTGGGAACAGAACGCGGCCGGCAGCCAGCCGACGGTCTGGGATTGCACGCGGACCTGGTCGGCCGAGACGGGCGCGGCGCGGTAGTTCCCCCAAAACCGCATCAGGGTCCCATTCCCCCAGCGGCTGACCCGGACATAGGTTCCGTCGGGCCGAAACAGCAGCGTGTTGTGATCGATCCCGAACCGTCCCTGCGACTCCCAGCTCCAGGCCCCGAGGAGGCTTGGTCCGGTCGTCTGGGCGCCGGCCGATGCCGATAGCAGCACCGTGCCCCACAGGATGAGAATCCAAATCCGCGCGCGGACCATATTTTTGCTTTTCGACGGCTGAAGGGGATGGCCAAAGCGGATCGCGACCGTTTCCAAGGTGGTCGAAGCGATTTGCCGCGTCAACCTGGAAAGCTGGATCCCGAATCATCCGGGACTGCGCTGCGATCGATCTCGTGCGCTCAGCGGGCCCCGGAGGTGATCCCCGTTCTGGGGCGAGGCTGGTCGCTGTTCGTGGCAGCCCTCCGACAATCAGGTTTGGCCGGCAGCGACTCGTCGTAGATATGCGTACTCCAACGGTACGGGCCAATCGCCCAGGCTCGTTGAATGCGATAGGTTCCAGGGCGGCCCTGCAAAAGATAAGAGCATCCCGCCGAGGTCGGCACACCGAACAC
>JAKAZJ010000496.1 GCA_021826565.1 Pseudomonadota bacterium
GGGCTTTCATGGATGGCTACGCCACCAGCATGATCGCCCGTGGCCCCACCCTGACCGAGGACGGGAGCCAGACCGGCTCGATGCATATCCTCGACCTGGCGGATCTCGCCGCCGCGCGCGCCTTCGCCTTCGAGGAACCGTATTACCGTGCCGGCGTCTTCGCCGACGTCACGATCCATCGCTGGCGCAACGCGCTGGGCCGCACGATGTGGGATTTCCAGGGCGACCCCGATCGCAACCGCCGCTTCCTGGTGATCGGCCATGGCCATGCCGGAATGACCGCGCAACGTGAACAATTGCTGGAGGCGCATCGGCGCTACTTTATCGATCGCGGCTACCAGGAGCATTTCATCGCCCGCGGCCCGCTGCTGTCCGACGACGGCGCCCACTGGATCGGCAGCGCGATGCTGATCGAACTGCCGGACGCGGCCGCGGTCGCGGCGATGTTTGCCGACGAACCGTATCACCGCAACGGTCTTTACGCGCGCATGGAAATCCTTCCCTGGCGCTTCGGCGGCCGGCACTGAGCCGCGCCGATGACCGCGGTCCCTCTGCTCCCCGATCGCAGCTGTGGACCCTGCACGGTCTGCTGCGTGGCGCTGACGATCGACGATCCCGAGCTGCGCAAGCCGCAGGGCTTCCGCTGCCGCGAGCTGACCGCCAGCGCCGGCTGCGGCATCTACGCGACGCGCCCCGTGACCTGCCGCGCCTTCTTCTGCGGCTGGCGCAGCCTGAAATGGGTGCGCCCGACGCTGCGGCCGGACGTCTCCGGCGTGCTGATCCAGCTGCGCGATGCCGACCCGGAGAAGGGCGGCGTGCAGGGGGTCAATTTCACGCTGCTGAACAAGGCGGCGCTCAAGGCCGAGGGTTTGGCGGAATCCGTCGCGGCGGCGGTGAACGCGGGGGTGGCGGTGTTCCTGACGATCCCGGGACCGCCCGGCTACACTTCGGCTTCGGCGCGGGTGGACGCCGAGCTGACCGCGTCGGTGGCCGCGCGCGACAAGGCCGGTCTGCTACGGGTTCTGACGGAGCTGCATGAGCGCGGGCGCGTCGGCAAGCGGGCCGCGATCCGGATCACGACCGACGCGGCCGGGCAAGCCCAGGTGGTGCTGGGGAAGGTGCGGCGGGTGGGGCAGGGGCGGCTGTCGCGTTAGCCCCCGGGTGGCGCTGCCGGAACGCCCAGTCTAGCGCCGCCGGAACGCCCAGTACAGCGGCCGGCGTCCGGCCCGCAACGCCTTCGCCTCGTAGCGCGTGGGCGGCCAGCCGGCGGGGCGTTCGGTCGCGGGCGGAGGCACGTCGAACCAGGGCTGGTCGGCCAGCGTGACCGTCACCCAATCCTGATAGGTCGGATCGTCGCTGGCCACGCGCCACTCCGCCCCGGGGCGCAGCACGCGGGCTAATCCCGGCAGCGCCGCGGGATGGACGAAGCGGCGGCGCGCGTGGCGGGATTTGGGCCAGGGGTCAGGGAACAGCAGGAACAGCCGGTCCAGCGCGGCGTCCGGCAGCCCGAGCAGCAGACTCCGCGCGTCCCGGGTCCAGAGCCGCAGATTCCCCGGCAGCGGCGCCGTCGCCGGGTCCGCCGGATCGGGCAGCAGCCGCGACAGCAACGCGCAGACCCCGTTCTGGAACACCTCGGCGGCGATCAGGCCGATTTCGGGATGCGCTGCCACCTGGGCCGCGGCGTGCTCGCCGCCGCCGAAGCCCACTTCCAGCCAGAGCGCGGCGGGAGGGACGGGGAAGGCGGCGGCCGGATCGGCCAGGGCGGCGTCCGGGAACGCCAGCCGCGGCAGGGCTACGTCCAGCAGACGTTGTTGCCGGGGCCGCAGCGTATGCCCGCGGGCGCGGCCATACAGCCGCTCGGTCGGCGGTTTCAGCGGCCGAACGCGGCCCGCAGCGCCGGGGCCAGGTCGGTTTTTTCCCAGGTGAAGGTGCCGAGATCCGGATCCGGCTCGCGCCCGAAATGCCCGTAGGCCGAGGTGACGGCATAGATCGGCCGGTTCATCTGGAGATGCTCGCGGATCCCGCGCGGCTTCAGGTCCATCGCCTCGCGCAGCACTTTTTCCAGCCGCGCTTCATCGATATCGTGCCCGGTGCCGTGCAGATCGACATAGACCGACAGCGGATGCGCGACGCCGATCGCGTAGGCGATCTGCAAGGTGCAACGATCCGCCAGCCCGGCCGCGACCACGTTCTTGGCCAGATAGCGGCAGGCATAGGCGGCCGAGCGGTCCACCTTGGTCGGGTCCTTGCCCGAGAACGCGCCGCCGCCATGCGGGGCGGCGCCGCCATAGGTATCGACGATGATCTTGCGCCCCGTCAGACCGCAATCGCCGTCCGGCCCGCCGATCACGAACTTCCCGGTGGGGTTCACGTAGAACTCGCGCTCGGCCGGCATCCAGCCGCGCGGCAGCGTGTCTTCGACCAGCGGCCAGAGCATCCGCTTGATTTCGGCCTGATCCAGGTCCTCGACATGCTGGGTGGAGACCACGACCGAAGTGGCGCCGACCGGCTTGCCGTCCACGTAGCGCAAGGTGACCTGGCTTTTCGCGTCCGGCAGCAGGCCGGCCACTTTGTGGTCGCGGCCGCGACGCAGTTCGCTGATCCGGCGCAGGATCAGATGCGCGTAATACAGCGGCGCCGGCATCAGCGCGGGGGTCTCGCGGCAGGCATAGCCGAACATCAGGCCCTGATCGCCCGCGCCTTCGTCCTTGTTGCCCGCCGCGTCCACGCCCTGCGCGATATCGACGGACTGGGCATGCAGGTGGCAGGCGATGTCGGCGTTCTTCCAGGAAAACCCTTCCTGGTCGTAGCCGATATCGTGGATCGCGAGCCGGCAAAGATGGGCCAGATATTCGGGTGTGACCGTCTCCGGCCCGCGGGTTTCTCCGGCGAGCACCACGCGGTTGGTG
>JAKAZJ010000497.1 GCA_021826565.1 Pseudomonadota bacterium
TTCGTCCCCGCGCGCGATTGGGTGCGGTTCCACACCGGCGCTTCGTTCGCCCCGCTCGGCGCGGCCGGGTTCGTGGTCGGGGCCAGCTTGCCGCCGCTGCCCGGCCTGGCCACGGGAAGCGACGAGGCGCCGCAGGACGGCGCCAGCGTGATCCTGCCGGTTGCGGCACTGCACGAAGGCACGCGCTATCGCCTGACCGGCCCCGGGCTTGCAGCACCCGCCAGCTTCGCCGCGCGCGGCCTGCCGGCGGATTTCGTGACCTTCTGGCGCGACAACCACGCGCTGTTCCCGCGCGGGGTCGATCTGTTCCTGTGCGCCGGCGCGCAACTGCTCGCATTGCCGCGTTCCGTCGTGGTGGAGGCACTCTGATGGCCTATGTTGCGGTCAAAGGCGGCGAACGCGCGATCGATGCCGCCCATGCCTGGCGCGCCGAGGCGCGGCGTGGCGACCTTGCGCAGCCGGCGCTGGAGGTGGGGCGGATCGAAGCCCAACTCGGCCGCGCGGTCGAACGGGTGATGGCGGAAGGCTCGCTGTATGACCGGGCGCTGGCGGCACTGGCGATCAACCAGGCCGAGGGCGATCTGATCGAGGCCGCGTTCCTGCTGCGCGCGTTCCGCACCACCTTGCCGCGCTTCGGTGTCTCGCGCCCGCTGGACACCGGAGCGATGGCGATCCGGCGGCGCATCTCGGCGATTTTCAAGGACGTTCCCGGCGGGCAGGTGCTGGGGCCGACCACGGATTACACGCATCGGCTGCTGGATTTCTCGCTGCTGGACCCCGCGGCGCCGCCGCCGGCGCCGACCGCCGCGCCGGAAACCGCCCCGATAACGCGGGTCTCCGAATTGCTGGCGGCCGAAGGGCTGCTGCGTCCCGAACCCGCCGGCGCCGCCGAACCCTCCGACCTCACCCGCGCGCCGGTGCTGCATCCGGCCCCGCGCGATGCACGCTTGCAGGCCCTGGCACGCGGCGATGAGGGGTTCCTGCTCGGCATGGGCTATTCGACCCAGCGCGGCTATGGCGGCAGCCACCCGTTCGCGGGCGAGATCCGCATGGGCGCGGTGTCGGTCGAGATCGAGCCGGACGAACTCGGGTTCCCGATCGATATCGGCGAGATCGTGCTGACCGAATGCCAGATGGTGAACCAGTTTCACGGCACGAAGACGGAACCGGCCTGTTTCACGGCGGGCTACGGGCTGGCATTCGGCCAGGCCGACCGGCGCGCGATGGCGATGGCGTTGCTGGACCGCGCCATGCAAGCCCCGGAGCTGGGCGAGGACGTGATCGCCCCGGCGCAGAACGCCGAGTTCGTGCTGGCGCACGCCGACAACATCGAGGCCACCGGCTTCGTGGAACATCTCAAACTGCCGCATTACGTCGATTTCCAGTCCGAGGCCGAGGCGGTGCGCCGGTTGCGCGCGGCGGCATTCGCGGCCACCCCGGAGGCGGCTGCATGAAGGGCTATAATTTCGCCTATCTGGACGAGCAGACCAAACGCATGATCCGCCGCGCGATCCTGAAGGGCGTCGCGATCCCGGGCCATCAGGTGCCGTTCGGCGGCCGCGAGATGCCGCTGCCCTATGGCTGGGGCACGGGCGGAATCCAGGTCACCGCCGCGATCCTGGGCGCGGCGGATGTGCTGAAAGTGATCGACCAGGGCGCCGACGATACCACCAACGCCGTTTCCATCCGCCGCTTCTTCGCCGCCACCGCCGGGGTGCGTACCACCACGCGCACGGCGGACGCCAGCGTGATCCAGACGCGCCACCGGATTCCAGAAACTCCGCTGACGGAGCGGCAGATTCTGGTCTATCAGGTGCCGCAGCCGGAGCCGCTGTATCGCCTGGAACCGTCGCGGGCCGAAGCGCGCCGGCTCCACGCGATGGCGGAATACGGCGCAATGCATGTCCGCCTGTACGAAGACATCGCGCGACTGGGTCAGGTTGCGATCAGCTACGACTATCCGGTGATGGTGAACCGGCGCTATTTGACCTCGCCCAGCCCGATCCCGGCATTCGACAATCCGAAGCTGCATCGGATGCCGGCGTTGCAGCTGTTCGGCGCCGGACGGGAAAAGCGCATCTACGCGATCCCGCCCTATACCGATGTGCGCTCGCTGGATTTCGAGGACCATCCGTTCCGTCCCCATCGCGCCGATGCCGCCTGCGCGTTGTGCGGGGCGCGCGCGTCCTATCTGGACGAAGTCCTGACCGACGATCGCGGCGGGCGGATCTTCGTCTGTTCCGATACCGATTACTGCGCCGGCCGCGTCGCGGGGACCCCATGACCGAAACCCCGCTGTTGTCCGCCCACGACCTGGCGCTCGCCTACGGGCCGATCGCGGCGCTGGACGGCGTGGATCTGGAGCTCTGGCCCGGCGAAGTGCTGGCGGTGGTGGGCGAGTCCGGCTCCGGCAAGACCAGCCTGCTGGAAATATTGTCGGGACGGCGCCGGCCGGATCACGGCACGGTGCTGTATCGCGACGAAACCGGCGCGCGCACCGAAATCCACGCGATGGATGCGCCGTTGCTGCGCCGGCTGCATCGCTCCGACTGGGGTTTCGTCCATCAGGACCCACGCGAAAGCCTGCGCATGGGCATCAGCGCTGGCGGCAATATCGGCGAACGCCTGATGGCCGCCGGCGGCCGCCATTACGGATCGATCCGCGCCACCGCGTCCGACTGGCTGGCGCAGGTGGAGATCGATCCCGCGCGGATCGACGATCCGCCGTTGCGGTTCTCGGGCGGGATGCGCCAACGGTTGCAGATCGCCCGCGCGCTGGTGACGCATCCGCGGCTGCTGTTCATGGACGAGCCGACCGGCGGGCTGGACGTGTCGGTGCAAGCCCGGCTGCTGGACCTGCTGCGCCGCCTAGTGGCGCAGTA
>JAKAZJ010000498.1 GCA_021826565.1 Pseudomonadota bacterium
ACCGGATTGGGGACGATCAGAATGGGCAACGCCTCGCTCATGCCCCGCATGTAGCCGCCCCCCCGCCGGGCCGCCAGAGGCAAGCTTCCCCTTGCCCCGCCGGAAGCGGTGGATATACCGGGTCGGGAGCGTTTTCCTGGGGGCGCGGCCTTCAGGCCAGGGGCTCGGTCCCCTGGACCTCCCTCCGTCTGGTTCGGAGCGGGCTTGGGTGCGCGGGTCCCGGTGCGGCGGGGGCGGCCTATGCCCGCCGGCGCATCGGCAAGTCCCCAGAGGGACGAAGGAGGTTTGGCGTGGAGCACGTAGGGTGTGTGGTGGTGGGTGCCGGCGTCGTCGGTCTGGCGGTCGCCAGGGCCCTGGCGCGTTCCGGGCGAGAGGTTCTGGTTCTGGAAGCGGCGGAGGGGATCGGGACCGAGACGTCCTCGCGCAATTCCGAGGTGATCCACGCCGGGATCTATTACCCGGCGGGTAGTTTCATGGCGCGCTTCTGCGTGGCCGGGCGGCGGGCGTTGTATGATTTCTGTCGCGATCGGGGGGTGCCGCACCGGAACTGCGGAAAATTGATCGTGGCGACCTCGGCCGAGGAGGACGCGCGGCTGGCGGGCATCAAGGCGCGGGCCGAGGCGAACGGGGTGGAAGGGATGCGGGTGTTGACCGCGGCCGAAGCGCGGGCGTTCGAGCCGGCGCTGTCCTGCACCTCGGCCCTGCTGTCGCCGGAAACCGGGATCATCGACAGCCACGCTTACATGTTGGCGTTGCAGGGGGAGGCGGAGGCAGCGGGCGCCGCGGTGGTGTTTCATGCGCCGGTGACAAGCGCGCGAGTTGGCGGCGGCGGGATCGAGGTTGCGGTGGGCGGGGCGGAGCCGATGCTGCTGTCCTGTTCGTTGCTGGTGAACGCGGCGGGGTTGCACGCGCCGGGCCTGGCGCGGCGCATCGTCGGGATGCCGCCGGATCGCGTGCCGGGGACGTATTACGCCAAGGGGAATTATTTCACCCTCGCGGGACGCTCGCCGTTCTCGCGGCTGATCTACCCGGTGCCGGTACCGGGCGGTCTGGGCGTGCATCTGACGATCGATCTGGGCGGGCAAGCGCGGTTCGGGCCGGATGTGGAGTGGGTGGAGGCGCTGGATTACCGGGTCGATCCACACCGGGCGGACGGGTTCTATGCGGCGGTGCGGCGGTATTGGCCGGGGCTGGCGGATGGGGCGTTGCAGCCGGGCTATGCCGGAATCCGGCCGAAGATCGTCCCGCCCGGGGCGCCCGGTCAGGATTTCGTGATCCAGGGGCCGCAGACCCATGGCGTGCCGGGGCTGGTGAACTTGTTTGGAATTGAATCACCCGGATTGACCGCGTCGCTGGCGCTGGCGGATCACGTGGTGATGGTGGCGGCAACGGGGTAGCGCCGATATGGCGCGATCGTAATGGCGCGGCAGGTGCGGCGACAGGCATGCGCGCTCATATGAGCTGCGTCGGCGCCCCCGACGGTGCCGATCGACGGCCGGCGCGGGCGGGCCCGGCGCTACCCTCCCCCGGTGGCGTTCCGGCCCCGCCCCGTCGGTTGCCGCTCCTCCCACCCGGAAAGGCAACCAGCCCATGAGCGCGCATGCCCAGGATACCGCGGACGGTTTGATCGGCACGTTGCGCCACGCGATCGTGGCGCTGGTCCGGCGCGACGAGCCGGATCTGTCCGCCCGTCAGCTTGGCGTGTTCCTGACTTGCTACCTGGACCCGCAACCGCAGACGGTGCGCGGCCTGGCGGCGGCGCTGGATATCTCGAAGCCCGCGGTGACGCGCGCGGTGGATCGGCTGGCGGCGTTCGAGCTGGTGGTCCGCAAGCCCGATCCGGCCGACCGGCGCAGCGTGCTGATCGCGCGCACCCCGGCCGGAACCGCGTTCCTGCGTGAACTGCGCACGATCCTGCGCACGGCCGCGGCGCCGAAGCCGGCCCCCCGCGCGCGCGCCGCGGCGATCGAGGCGCGGGTCGCGCATTGATTGCCTGACCCGGGGATTGCCTGACCCGAGCCGCCACCCAAAGCCGGGTGGCGGCTTGCGGCGCGGCATGGCAGACTCCGTGACATGCTCACCCGTCGCGCCCTGACCGCCGCCGTTCCGCTCGTGCTCGCCGCGCCGGCCAGTGCCGCGCCCGGATTTTCCGCCTTCCTCGCCGGCGTCCGCGCCGAGGCCGCCGCGCGCGGCCTCGACCCCGGCGTGCTGAGCGCCGCGCTGGGCGGCCTGGCGCCCGACCCCAAGGTGCTGAAGCTGGACCGGCACCAGCCCGAATTCACCATGACCTGGGCGCATTACAGCGCGCTGCTGATCACCAGGACGCGGATCGATGCCGGGCGCGCGGCGTATCGGGCGCATCGGGCTTTGTTTCATCAGATCGCAACGCGGTTCGGCGTGGCGCCGGGCCCGATCCTGGGCATCTGGGGGCTGGAATCGAACTACGGCGCGACGACGGGAAATTTCGGCGTGGTGGACGCGCTGGCGACGCTCGCCTGGGGCAGCGGCCGCAAGACGTTCTTCCGCAAGGAACTGATCGCCGCGCTGCGCATCCTGAACACCGGCGATATCACGCCCGCGCAGATGACCGGATCCTGGGCCGGCGCGATGGGTCAGCCGCAATTCATGCCGAGCGCCTATCTGCACTACGCGGTGGATATCACCGGCACCGGGCGGCGCGACATCTGGCACAGCGTGCCGGACGTGCTGGCGTCCATCGCCAACTATCTGGCGGGGAGCGGCTGGCGGCGCGGCCAGGGCTGGGGCGTGCCGGCGGTCGTGCTGCCTGGTTTTGCCGGCGCCGGCACCCGGCCGGAGGCGGCGTGGCGGCAGTTGGGCGTCGTGCCGATGGGTACCCCTGGGGGTGCCCCT
>JAKAZJ010000499.1 GCA_021826565.1 Pseudomonadota bacterium
CGGGGCACTGTTCCGCGCGCTGCGCACCGCGATGGGGCTGGACGCGCTGGCGCGCACGCGCAACGCGGTCCCGTTCCTGTGCGCGCCCGGCACCGCATCCGATGGCGCCTGGACCCTGACCCCGGCTGACCCCGAGGCCCGACTTACGATGTGATCGGTGCCGATGCGGCCAGCTTGACCAGCGTTGCCAGCCGCAGCTGATCGGCGCGCGCGCGGGCCGCCTCGGCGCGGGCGTAATGGCGACGGTAGCTGCGGGATTCGTCGTGGGTCAGCTCGGCCGCGGCTTCCAGCACCACGCGCGCCCCGGCGGCGCGCGCGCGCAGGCAGAAATCCACGTCGTTGCCGGCGGACGCGAAGCCCGGGTCCAGCCCTCCCAACCGGCGCCATAGATCGCGCGAGGTCAGCAGACAGGCGCCGGTGACCGCGGTCACCTCGCGTGCCTGCCGCGCGGCTGGCGCCCAGGCTGGCTGGAAGCGATGCGGATGATGGCAGGTTCCGTCGGCGGCGACGGCAATGCCGACATGCTGCACGCTGCCCTCGGGGTAGAGCAGCCGGGCACCGATCACGCCGATGCCAGGCTCGGCCAGGCGATCGACCATGGCGGCCAGCCAGCCAGGGCCACGCGGCACGACATCGTCGTTGAGCAGACCGAGCAGCGTCCCGCGTGCCAGGGCGGCGCCATGGTTGCAGGCGGCGGCGAAATGGAACCGCGCGGCCGGCAGCCAGACCGCACGGACCGGCCCCGGTCCCAGCCGCGCGATCAGGCGGCGCTGCGCCGCGTCCGGCGGCGCGGGCTGGGCCAGGACCAGGATCAGTTCCAGCGCGGGATAGGCGGTGCCGGCCAGCAGGGCGCGCAGACAGCGCGCCACCTCCCTCCCCCGGGCGGTGGTCGGCACGATCAAGCTCACCACCGGCAGGCTCACCGCCGGCTGGAATCCGCGTGCCGGCGGCGGCAGCGGCGCCGCGTCCGGCACCTCCGGCTTGCCAGAAACATGGCTCAGCGCCGCGCGCAACCGGCGCGGCACGGCGGCAGGCGCGCGCCAGAGCCCCCGGACCAGGACGCCGGCCAGGAACGGCGCATGGGCCATGGCCAGAAGCCACGCGGCGCGCGGGCGCGATAGAGCCACGTATCCCGCCGGCCGCGTCCCGGCCGGCAGGAACATAACCCGGCCTGCTTGGGCCGAGTCACGCGGGGCCAGATACCAGCCGCCGCCGTGGCACGGGACCTCGGGCGGCGGCCGGGACGCGGCGGGGACGGCATGCATGGCCGCACTCTGCCGACCAGTCGTAAACGAAGCCTTGCCGTGCGATCCGGCCGCCGTAACGGACCGGGCTAACGCTTCAGCGCCTCCGGGTTCATCACCCGCACCGGCGCGCCGTCCAGGAACGCCAGCGCGTTCTCGATGCTTTGCGGATAGAACTGCGCCCAGACCTCGCGCACGCCATAGCCCAGATGCGGGGTCATCACCGTGTTCGGCGCGGTCCGCAGCGGATGATCGGCCGGCAGCGGTTCGATGTCGTAAACATCCAGCCCCGCCGTGATCCGCCCGGCATGCAGGGCCGCCAGCAGCGCCGCCTGGTTTACCAATGGCCCGCGCGAGGTGTTCACCAGCACCGCGCCGTGCTTCATGCGCGCCAGTTCCGCAGCGCCGATCAGGTCGCGCGTACGATCGGACAGCACCAGATGCAACGTGACCGCATCGGAACGCGCCAGCAATTCATCCTTGGGCACCAGCGTGGCACCGGCGGCGGTGGCTTTCTCGGCGGTCAGATTCTGGCTCCAGGCCAGCACCGTCATCCCCAGCGCCTGGCCGTAGCGGGCCATGCGCGCGCCGATGCGGCCAAGGCCGAGAATGCCGAGTGTTTTGCCCTCGGCCGCCATGCCGACCGGCACGCCCTGCTGGAAGCGACCGGCGCGAAGATTGGCGTCACCGATCGCCAGGCCACGGAAAGCCGCCAGCATCAGCGACAGCGCGATCTCGGCGGTGGCGGCCGAGCCGGGGCCGCTATCGGTGTTGCAGCAGACGATGCCCTGCGCGGTGGCGGTTGCCATATCCAGCGACAGAGTGCGTCCGCTGGTCGTGCCCAGCATCCGCAGTTTCGGCAGACGTTGCAGCAACGATCCGGTGAAATGGGTCCGCTCGCGCATCGCCAGCAGGATGTCGAACTCCGCCAGCGCAGCGACGGCGGCGGCCTCACTGGTGAAGGCGTCGGCGAAGAACGTGACTTCGGCGCGGGCCTGCAGCGGCGACCAGTCGGCCGCGGCGCGCGCGACACCCTGCCAGTCGTCCAGAACGGCGATTTTGACCATGATATCCTCCTGGGGTTTCTGCCCCAAGGGTGGAGCGCGCCCGGCCGTGGCGCAAGCCGGGCACGGAGCGGACCAGCAAGCAACAGCGCGGCGCGGGCCATCGCGACGCTGGCGGCCTGCGCCCGATCGCCCGGATTCAGGGACGGGCCGCGCCCGCGGCGGCAAAGCCGGTGAACCGGTGCGGGATGCGCTGGATCGCGGCCACCACCGCGCGGCGCGTGGCGGCCGCGGTGCCGGGCGGAAAATCGAGCGAGACCGTGTCCACCAGGCCGCCGAACCGACGCGCGATGGCGTCCGCGATCGCGTCGTACTCGCCGCGCGCGCAGAACAGGTCCAGCACGTCGTCGGAAACCAGCGCCGCCATCTCGGGCCATTTCCCCTCCCGCGACAGCGCGTTCAGCCGCACGCCGAGCTCGGCCAGTCCGTGCAGGTCGAACACGCCGCGATAGGCCGGCGTGGAGCCATAGAACGCCACCCGGTAGCGGATCTTCTCCGCCGCTGCGGTCACCGCGGCGGCATCCGGGCCGGTGGCGATGAAGCCGCCGCCGGTGATCTCGAA
>JAKAZJ010000500.1 GCA_021826565.1 Pseudomonadota bacterium
GCCCGTCGCGCAGCGCCATGCTGGGCGACAAAGTGGTGCGGGGCCGTGCCCCGGGATGCAGGCTGGCCGCCAGCCCCGGTTGCAGCCAGAACATCTGCCCGCGCGTGCCCAGCGGGAACCCGAGCTCCGGGATCACCGGCGAGGATTGCAGCCAGCCACCGGACGGCGTCGCGCTGACCATGTTCCCCCACCGGTCAATCACGTCGATATGGCAGGTATCGGCCCCGATCACCCCAAGCCGCGCGACGGTGGGCTCGCCGGCACCGGGGGCGCGCGTCAGGCGTTCGGTGCGCGCGGCGGCGGCGGCGAAGTCATGGACGGGCGTGCGGCCGTTCACCGTGCCGGGTTGCAAGGTCATTGATGCCGTAGTGCCGACTTGCCGGCGGCGCGCGTCGTTATAGCTGTCCGACAGCAGGGCCGCGATCGGCACGTCGGTGAAGCGTGGCTCGCCATACCAGCCCTCGCGGTCGGCATAGGCGAGCTTGGCGCATTCCACGACGGTATGGACGAAGTCGGCTCCGGTGGGGTCCATCGCGCCGATATCGAAGCCGCGCAGCAGAGCAAGCTGTTGCAGCAGCACCGGACCCTGGCTCCAGACGCCGCATTTCAGCACCGAGTGGCCGTGGTAGTCGTAGCTCAGCGGGGCCTCGATTCCGGCTTCCCAGCCTGCCATGTCGGCCCCGGTCAGCAGGCCGCGATGACGGCGCCCGGTGACGTCCAGGACTTCGGTGTCGCGGCAGAAGCGATCCACCGCCTCGGCGACATGGCCTCGGTAGAAGCAGCGCCGTGCGGCGTCGATGCGGGTTTCGCGGGTCGCGCCGATGGATTCGGCCAGCACCCGGCGCCAGGTGGCGGCCAGCGCGGGGCGTGCGAACAGGCTGCCCGGCGCGGGGACCTTGCCGCCGGGGAGGAAGACGGCGGCCGAGGTGGGCCATTCCTCCTCGAACAGCGGGCGCACGCCTTCGATCGTGGCGCTGATGCGGGGCACGATCGGGATGCCGTGCTCGGCGTAGCCGATGGCATAGGCCAGCACCTCCGCCGGTTCCCAGGTTCCCCAGTCGCGCAGCAGGCGCATCCAGGCATCGAACGCGCCGGGGACCACGGCGGGAAGCAGCCCGGTGGCGGGGATCAGGTCGAGGCCGAGGGACTCGAAATGGGTGATCGAGGCCGCCGCCGGGGCCGTCCCCTGGCCGCAGATCACGTGCTGGGTGCCGGCCCGAGCGTCATGCAGCAGGATCGGCGCATCGCCTCCGGGGCCGTTCAGATGCGGCTCGGCGAGATGCAGCGTGAAGGCCGCCGCGACGGCGGCGTCGGCCGCGTTGCCGCCGCGCTCCAGGACCGACTGGCCGACGGCGCTGGCGATCCAGTGCGTGGTGGCGACCATGCCGAAGGTGCCGGCAAGCTCGGGGCGGGTGGTGAACATGGGCGGCTCCTGCGGGCGGGGGGCTGTCTTCGACCCGCCGGCGAAAGCAGCGCGTTTCGGTCAGCGCCGCGTCCCCGTCATGGTCGAGGTTGATCTGGCCATATAGGGTCGCACCACCTGCTGGCAGGTTCAATGGCGGGTAGCAGGCGACTGGGACGGGACGTGGGCGATCCCCCGCAACCCGATTTTCATAAACTTCATGCAAGTCCCCGTGTCCGCGACCGTATATCCCGTCCATGCCCGATCAACACCCGCACGCACTTTCCCAACCCTGGCCCGAGACTGTGCCGCCGGATCTTGATCCGGCTGATTGGGCAGGGTTTCGCGGCTCGGCCCATCGCGCGCTGGACTTGATGCTGGATCACCTGGCCACCCTGCGCGACCAACCCGTCTGGCGTCCCACCCCGGCGCCGGTCCGCGCCGCGTTGCGCGCGCCCCTGGCCGACGCGGGCGACGGGATCGATGCCGTCCTCGATCAGTTCGACCGCCTGATCCGCCCCTACGCCACCGGCAATCTCCACCCACGCTTCATGGGGTGGGTGCATGGCGCCGGCACGCCGGCGGGAATGGTGGCGGAGATGCTGGCGGCCGGCCTCAACGCCAATCTGGGCGGGCGCGACCACGCGCCGATCCTGGTGGAGCGCCAAGTGATCGGCTGGATGGCCGCGTTGTTCGGCCTGCCGGAGACGACCGGCGGTCTGCTGGTCACCGGCACATCGATCGCCAATCTGATCGGGGTGCTGATCGCACGGACCGCCGCGCTGGGGACGAAGGTGCGATCCGCCGGCGTGGGCCCGGCGCGTCTCACCGCCTACACCTCCGCTGCCGCCCATGGCTGCATCCCCCGCGCCATGGACATGGCGGGGCTGGGGACGGACGCGCTGCGGTTGATCCCGGCCGATGCCGAAGGGCGCATATCCCTTCCTGCCCTGACCCGCGCGATCGCCGCCGACCGCGCCGCCGGGCATCAGCCGTTCCTGCTGGTCGGCACCGCCGGCACCGTGGATATCGGCGCGATCGATGATCTGACCGCGCTGGCCGCGCTCGCCTGGCGCGAGCGGCTGTGGTTTCATATCGACGGTGCCTTCGGCGCGCTGGCCGCCTTCGCCCCCGCGCTGCGGCCGCGTCTGGCCGGCATCGAACAGGCTGACAGCCTGGCGTTCGATTTCCACAAATGGGGCCAGGTGCCATACGACGCCGGCTGCATCCTGGTGCGCGATCCGTGCCTGGCCGAGGCCGCGTTCGCCGCCCCTGCCGCCTATCTGCGCCACGAGACGCGCGGGCTTGCCGGCGGCGCGCCCTGGCCGTGCGATTTCGGCCCCGATCTGTCGCGCGGGTTCCGTGCACTGAAGGTTTGGGTCACCTTGAAAACCCATGGCGCGGCGGCGCTCGGCGCGGCGATCGCGCGAAATTGCGCGCTGGCCCAGGTGCTTGCCGCGCTTGCGGT
>JAKAZJ010000501.1 GCA_021826565.1 Pseudomonadota bacterium
AGGTGCTCATGCCGGGGTTCCATGTTCCGGCCGGCGTGCACGTGTAGGTAGGAACCTTGTGCCGGACGGAACCCGGGTGCGGAACCGGGAGCCGGGATGGCCGATGACCAGGGCCCAGGTAGTGCCGAAGGCCGGTGCTCGCTGAGCGCCCGTTCGGAATCCGGCCTATCTCCGTGTGTACCCTTCCAATCGCGGCGTCTTCCTGTCGCGCTGGGGCGGGAAGCGCAGGAGCGGGACCAGTTCGGGGCTGACCTTATCCGGGCGACCGGGACGGCGACGCGCCACGGGGCCGCTGCGTGGCGGAGGGCTGGCCTGGCCCCCCCCGAGCAAGCGGCATGTGCGATTCGATTGCCATGATCTCTCGTCCCATGACTCGACTGGCAAAGCGCTTACAATTTCTGGCCGCGCTCCGGCGCCGGATCGGCACCATTCGCCAGATCGGCGATGAGAACCGGCCGCGAACGCCGCGCGCCGGTCACGTGGGCCTTGCGCCGCGATGACGCGGTGATGGCAATTCTGCCCGCGCCACGGTGCTCACGGCGGCCGGCACGGGTTTGTGCCCTCTGCGCGCCGGGGCGTAGGCTGGTCCCGATGTGCGGACGCTACGCCTCATACCTCCCCACCGCGGCGATTGCCCGGCTGTTCCGGACCGTCAACCTGATCCCGAACCTCGCGCCATCCTGGAACGTGGCGTCGACGCAAGCCGCGCTGGTGGTGCGCGTGCATCCGAAAGCGGGCAGCGCCACACGGACGTGCTGCGCTGGGGCATCCTGCCGCGTTGGGCAAAGGACAGGAAGGCTAGCCTGCGCCCGATCAATGCCCGCGCCGAGACCGTGGCGACCGCGCCCATGTTCCGCGACGCCTTCGCCCGGCGGCGATGCCTGATCCCGGCCGATGCGTTCTATGAGTGGCAGCCCGGCCGCGGCGACAAGCAGCCCTACGCTGCCGGCCGGCAGGACGGCCAGCCGATGGCGCTGGCGGCCCTATGGGAAGCCTGGCGCGGTCCAGACAGCGAGGTGCTGGAGACCTTCACTATCATCGTGACCGCGGCCAACGCGACCCTGGCGCCGATCCACAACCTTATGCCCGTCGTTGTGGAGCCGGAGGACTGGCCGGCTTTGCTGGGCGAGGCCGCCGGCGATCCTGCGGTTCTCCTGCGGCCCGCGCCAGAGGCGGTGGTTCGGGTTTGGCCCGTCGGTCGCGCCGTCAACTCGGCAGCGAACAGCGGAGCGGCCTTGCTGGAACCCGCAGCCGGCTAAGGGCGGATCGGCGGGCCGGAGCGGGTGGCTGTGTCCCCCGACCACCAGATTACGGTGAGCCTGGGCAAGTGCGCCCGGCAGGGCGCGCGGAGCTTACCCGCCCGAGGCGGACATAACCCGCGCTGGTCCGCGGACACGACGCGGACGCTTTCCGGAGGGCAGGCGCGGAGGGGTAGCTACCCCCCCCTTGACAAGGATGGTGGAGCCAAGGGGAGTCGAACCCCTGACCTCCTGAATGCCATTCAGGCGCTCTCCCAACTGAGCTATGGCCCCGTCCAAGCGGGAGGCGGCATATAGACCGCACCTTCCTCCCCGATCAATCCCCCCTTTTGCCCCACATGTCCGCCCCACTGTCCCTCCCCCACCCCGAGCGCGTCGCCACCACCAATGCCTGGGCGTTCCTGCGCGCTCTGCGTCCGTTGCAGCGTCCCGGCCCGGTGTCCTGGGCCGGCCTCGTCGCCGCCGTCGCCGCCGATCCCGCCGCCGCGCTCGCGCGGTTCCGCGCCCTGGCCGGCCCCGGTCCGGACGCGCGCGCCGATCTGCTGCTGTGGGCGGATCTGCGCCCGGATGACGTGATCCTGCTCGCCGCTGTCCCCGCCGCCGCCTGGCAAGCAGCGGAGGTGGCAGCGCTGCGCACCACCACCGAAGACCCGCTCACCGCCGCCGCCACCACCGGCGCCACGGTCCTGGTCCTGCCCGCCGCGCGGCTGGAAACCGCGTCCTTTCTCCGCCCCGCCCGCGCCGATCTGGCCGCGCTGCGGACCGTGATCCTGCTCGGCGGTCCGGCGTCTCCCGCCGCACGGGCGCGCGCGCTGGCCTGGATCAAGCCGGATCTCCTGCTGCTCGGGCGTGCCGGAAGCCGGTTCTGGGGTAACCCGCTCGATCCGGTCCTGGCCGCCCCCGCGCCTATCGGCCCGCTGTTTCCCGCGCCTCGGCGATCACGCGGCGAAACAGCGCGAGCTGCCCCGCCGTCGTAGGCTCCCAGCCGAACCCCTCGGCATAGGCCCGGGTCGCCGCCCGGTCCGGCCTCGCTGCGGCCAGGTCGCGCACGCCGTCCGCGATCGCCGCCGGCGTGCGCGCCACGATCCGCCCGGCTTGTGGGGCGCGCACCACCTCCGGATTGCCCCAGATGTCGGAGGCGACCACGGGCGTGCCGCAGGCCATCGCCTCCAGCAACACATTTGCCCAGCCCTCGCGCGCGGAGGCCAGGACCAGCGCGTCCGCCGCGCCGTAGATCGCCGGCAGATCGGCATGCGCACGCGCGCCCAGCAGCCGTACCCGTCCGGCCAGGGCGGGCGCGGCGGCCAACGCCTCCAGCCGCGCCCGTTCCGGCCCCTCACCCAGGATCAGCAGCGACCATCCGGGCAGCCCGGCGAGCGCCGCGATCGCCAGATCATGGCCCTTGCGCGCGATCAGATGGCCGACCGAGAGCAAGGTCGGGCCGGTCAGTCTCAGCGCCGCGCGCGCCGCATCGCGATCCGCCGGCGGGCGGAACAATGTCAGGTCCACCCCGTTGCGCAGCACCGTTACCTTCCCAGGCGGGGCGCCCAGCGCGGTGAGGGCCTCTCCCAGCGCGGCGCTGACCGCCACCAGCGCGGCGGCCCCGGCG
>JAKAZJ010000502.1 GCA_021826565.1 Pseudomonadota bacterium
TCCTCGGGCCGGCCCCGCGGCGGGCGCACCGCGCCGTGTACGGCGGAACCATCGCGCTCTGCGCGGCGCTGGCCGCGAGCGGCCTTCTCGCCCTGTTCGCCGCCCCCACCAGCCTGCGCCTGCCGCTGTTCCTGCCCTGGATCGGCGCCCGCTTCGCGCTCGATCCGCTGGCCGGGTTCTTCCTGCTGGTGGTCAATCTCGGGGGCGTCGCCGCCAGCCTGTATGCGCTGGGCTACGCCGCCCCCGGCCATCATCACGGCGCCGAGCCGGGCCGGGTGTTGCCGTTCTACCCGGTGTTCCTGGCGGCGATGAACCTGGTCCTGCTGGCGGCCGATGCGTTCGGCTTCCTGCTGGCGTGGGAGCTGATGTCGCTCACCTCCTGGGCGCTGGTGCTGGCGGACCACCACGACGCGGCGGCGCGGTCCGCGGCGTATCTCTATCTGGTGATGGCAACCCTTTCGGGGCTGCTGCTGCTGTTCGGCTTCGGCGCGCTCGCCGGGCCGGCGGGCGGTTACAGCTTTGCCGCCATGCGCGCCGCGCACCCGTCGGCGGTCGTCGCCGCGGCGGCGCTGTTGCTGGTGCTGGCCGGCGCCGGCGCCAAGGCGGGGCTGATCCCGCTGCACGCCTGGCTGCCGGAGGCGCATCCGGCCGCGCCCTCGCATGTCTCCGCGCTGATGAGCGGGGTGATGACCAAGGTCGCGGTCTATGCCTTCATCCGCGTCGCCTTCGATCTGCTGGGCCGCCCGCCCTGGTGGGCGGCGATCCCGGTGCTGGTGCTGGGCGGCGCCTCGGCGGTGCTCGGGGTGCTGCGGGGGGTGCTGGAACGCGACCTCAAGCGGGTGCTGGCGCAGAGCACGATCGAGAATATCGGCATCATCTTCATCGGTTTGGGTCTGGCGATGGCGTTCCGCGCCGATGGCGATCCGGCTGCGGCGGCGCTGGCGCTGACCGCGGCGCTGTTTCACGTGCTGGGCCATGCCAGCATGAAATCGCTGCTGTTCATGGGCGCGGGGGCGGTGCAGACGGGCACCGGAACGCGCCGGCTGGACCAGCTGGGCGGGCTGATCCGGCGGATGCCGGGGACCGCGTTCTGGGTGCTGATCGGCTGCGCCGCCATCGCGGGGCTGCCGCCGCTCGGCGGGTTCGTCTCGGAATGGCTGACCTTCCAGGCCATCCTGCTGCATCCGGATTTGCCGCAATGGGGGCTGAAGGTGATGGTCCCGGCCGACGGGGCGCTGCTGGCGCTGGCCGCCGCCCTGGCCGCGGCCTGCTTCGTGCGCCTCTTCGGCGTGGCCTTCCTCGGCCGCCCGCGCAGCCCCGCCGCCGCCGCGGCGCATGAGGTCGATGGGTTCCAGCGCGCCGCCATGGCCGGGCTGGCGGTCCTCAGCCTGCTGCTGGGTATTGTTCCGGGCGCGGTGATCGACGCGCTGGCGCCGGTCACGCGCGGGCTGCTGGGCGCGCCGATGCCGTCCCAGCTGGGCCGGCCCTGGCTGAAGATCGTCCCGGTGGCCGCCGCCCGCAGCTCCTATGACGGGCTGCTGATCCTGCTCTTCGTCGCCGCCGCCGCGGCGCTGACCGCCGCCGCCATCCACCGCTTCGCCTCCCGCGCCGTCCGCCGGGCGCCGGCCTGGGATTGCGGGTTCCCGAACCCCGCGCCGATCACCCAGTACACCGCCGACAGCTTCGCCCAGCCGATCCGCCGGGTGCTGGCCGCCCCGCTGTTCGGCGCATCCGAACGGGTCTTCATGCCACCCCCCGGGGAGACCGCGCCGGCCCGGATCGGGAAGGTCCTGGCCGACCCGATCTGGGACCTGGGCTACGCCCCGGTGGCCGGCTTCGTGGCGTTCGCCGCGCGGCGGCTGAACACGCTGCAGTTCCTCACCATCCGCCGCTACCTGATGGCGGTGTTCCTGGCGTTGATCGGGCTGCTGCTGACGGTGGCACTGTGGAGTTGATCGCCGCCCTCGCCGCGCAAGGCGTGCAGATGCTGCTGGTGCTGGCCGCCGCGCCGCTGCTGACCGGGCTGGTGCGCAAGGTGAAGGCGCGGTTGCAGCGTCGGCGCGGCGCCTCCGTCATCCAGCCCTACCGCGACCTGCGCCGGCTGCTGGGCAAGGAGGTGGTGCTGGCCGAGGGCGCCTCCTGGCTGTTCCGCGCCGCGCCATACGGGATTTTCGCCTTCACCTGGGTGGCCACCGCCCTGGTGCCGACCTTCGCCACCGGGCTGATCTTCTCCTGGACCGGCGATCTCATCGTCATCGTCGCCCTGCTGGGCGCGGCGCGCTTCCTGCTGACCCTGGCAGGGATGGATATCGGCACCGCCTTCGGCGGCATCGGCGCCTCGCGCGAGGTGATGATCGCGGCGCTGGCCGAGCCGGCGATGCTGATGATCATCGTGTCGCTGGCGCTGCTCGCCGGTTCCTCCCAGCTCGGCACCATCGCCCGGGTCATGGCCTCGGGCGCGCTCGGGCTCAGGGTGTCGCTGGCGCTGGCGCTGGTGGCGTTCGTCATCGTCGCCATCGCCGAGAATGCCCGCATCCCGGTGGACAATCCCGCCACGCATCTGGAACTGACCATGGTTCACGAGGCGATGGTGCTGGAATATTCCGGCCGGCACCTGGCGATGATCGAGCTCGCCTCGGCGCTCAAGCTGCTGGCGATGATGGCGATCATCGGCTGCGTGTTCGTCCCCGCCGGGCTGGCCACCGGCGGCGCCGGGCTCGCCGCCTACGCGGTGGGGCTGGCCGCCTTCGCCGCCAAGCTGGCGGCGAGCGCGGTCCTGCTGGGGACGTTCGAGACCGCGATCGCCAAGATGCGCGTCTTTCGCGTGCCCAACCTGCTGGGGGGGGCGCTGATGCTGGG
>JAKAZJ010000503.1 GCA_021826565.1 Pseudomonadota bacterium
GGGGGCGATCGTGCTGGTGCTGGTGGTGGTGCTGAAACGCGGCATCGTGGGCGAGATCGGCCGACGGTTTGCCCGCGCGCCCGCCGTCGCGCCGGTTCCGGATGACACCGAAGCCGCGGCGCTTCCGCTCGCGGCGCCCGACCTGCCGCTGCGCGCCAAGCTGCCCGCCGCGCGTGGTGACGTGCCGGCGCTGCGCGCGATCGGGGTCTCGAAATTCTACGGTGGCCTGCACGCGGTGGAGGATGTCTCCTTCGCCGTGCGCCCCGGCGCCATCCATGCGGTCATCGGCCCCAACGGGGCCGGGAAATCCACCCTGTTCAAGATGCTGAAGGACGAGATCCCGCCCAGCGCCGGGCAGGTGGAATTGTTCGGCCGGCGCATCACCGGGCTGGGTCCCACGCGCACCGCGCAGCTCGGGATCGGCAAATCGAACCAGCTCAACCAGCTGTTCCTCGACCTGACGGTGGCCGAGAACCTCCGCATCGCCGCCCTGGCCCGCGCGCGCGGCATGTTCCGCGCCGATCTGTGGCGCGCGTCGGACAGCCTGCAAATGGTCGAGCGCCAGGTGGCGGTGGCGATGGAGACCGTGGGCCTGACGCATCGCGCCGCCGCCCCGGCGCAGGTCCTGCCGTACGGCGAGAAACGCCGGCTGGAAATCGGCATCGCGCTGGCGACCGGCGCCGGCGTGCTGCTGCTCGACGAACCCCTGGCCGGCATGTCACCCGCCGAGCGCGTCGCCACCCGCGCGCTGGTGCGCGAGATCGCGCGCGGACGCACCGTGCTGATCGTGGAGCACGACATGGATGCGGTGTTCGAACTCGCGGAGCGGATCACCGTGCTCTATGACGGCCGCCTGCTCGCCGAGGGCACGCCGGACGAAATCCAGCGCAACCAGGCGGTGCAGGACGCCTATCTCGGGGGGCTGCATGAGCACGAGCCTGCTTGAGATCGAGGCGATCAACAGCTTCTACGGCGACAGCCATATCCTGTTCGATGTGTCCCTGACCGTCGGGCGCAACGAGGTGGTCGCGTTGCTGGGGCGCAACGGCGCCGGCAAGACCACGACCTTGCGCAGCATCATGGGGGTGCTCGCGCCGCGCTCGGGGACGATCCGGCTGGACGGGCAGGTGATCTCCGGCCTGCCGCCGTACCGCATCGCGCGCATGGGGATGCAGCTGGTGCCGGAGGAGCGCGCGATCTTCGGCCAGCTCACGGTGGAGGAGAATCTGCGCCTGGCCGCGCTGACCGCGCCCAACGCCTGGAGCCTCGATCGGATCTACGAATTCTTCCCCCGCCTGCGCGAACGCCGCCGCTCCGGCGGGCGGCAATTATCGGGCGGCGAGCAGCAGATGCTGGCGATCGCGCGCGCGCTGATCCGCGACGCCCAGGTGATCCTGCTGGACGAACCCTTCGAGGGTCTGGCGCCGCTGATCGTGCGCGACCTGGTGCGGATCAGCCGGGATCTCGCGGCGCAGGGCCGGACCATCCTGGTGGTGGAACAGAACGTGGTGGCGGCGTTGAGCTTCGCCGACCGGGTCTATGTGCTGAACAACGGCCACATGGTTTGGGAAGGCACGCCGGACGCGCTGCGCGGCGATCCGGCGCTGATGAAGGCGCATCTGGGGATCTGAGCGGCGCGCCCTGTCGCCAAGGGACGGAGGAGGGACGTCCGGCGCGTGACCGCGGGCAGCGCCTGCGCTAATCAGGCCGCGCCCCAGCAGAGAGACGCGACGTGACCCCTACCCCCCCAGGCGCCAACAGCTACCGATCGGGTCCCGACGCGACCGGCCGCTTCGGCGCATATGGCGGCCGCTTCGTCGCCGAAACCCTGATGCCGCTGATCCTGGAGGTGGACGCCGCCTACACCGCCGCCAAATCCGATCCCGCGTTCCAGGCCGAGCTCGACCGGTACCTTAAGGATTACGTGGGCCGCCCCAGCCCGCTGTGGTTCGCCGAGCGCCTGACCGCGCGGCTGGGCGGGGCGAAAATCTATTTCAAGCGCGACGAGCTGAACCACACCGGCAGCCACAAGGCCAATAACTGCATGGGCCAGATTCTGCTGGCCCGCCGCATGGGCAAGACCCGGATCATCGCGGAAACCGGCGCCGGCCAGCACGGCGTGGCGACCGCGACCATGTGCGCGTTGTTCGGCCTGCCCTGCACCGTGTACATGGGCGCCACCGATGTCGAGCGGCAGAAACCCAACGTGTTCCGCATGAAGCTGCTGGGCGCGGAGGTCCGGCCCGTCACTTCCGGCGCCGGCACGCTGAAGGACGCGATGAACGAGGCGATGCGCGACTGGGTGGCGAATGTCACCGATACCTATTACCTGATCGGCACCGTCGCCGGCCCGCATCCCTATCCCGCCATGGTGCGGGATTTCCAGTCCGTGATCGGGGAGGAGGCCAAGGCCCAGATGCTGGCCGCCGAAGGCCGGCTGCCCGACATCGCGGTGGCGTGCATCGGCGGCGGATCGAACGCGATGGGCCTGTTCCACCCGTTCCTGGACGATGCGTCCGTCCGCCTGATCGGCGTGGAGGCGGGCGGGCACGGGATCGAGACCGGGGAACACGCCGCCAGCCTGACCGGCGGGCGCCCCGGCGTGCTGCACGGCAACCGGACCTATCTGTTGCAGGACGACGACGGGCAGATCATCGAGGCGCATTCGATCAGCGCCGGGCTGGATTATCCCGGCATCGGGCCGGAACATTCGTGGCTGCACGATATCGGCCGGGTCGAATACGTCTCCGCCACCGATCAGGAGGCGCTGGCCGCGTTCCGGCTGTGCACCGGGACCGAGGGCATCATCCCCGCCCTGGAACCGGCCCACGCGCTGGCG
>JAKAZJ010000504.1 GCA_021826565.1 Pseudomonadota bacterium
GGCATAGGCATCCGTGATGTCGAACACCCGCAGCCCGGCATTCTGATAAGTGGCAAAGATCAGGGTTTCGCTGACCAGCGAACCGGGCCGGTTTTCATGCAGGTTGTGCGGGCCGAACTTGCCGCCCTTGGCGCAGAAAGCTTCCTCGGCCGGCTGCGGCAGGGTGGCGATGCTGACCGGGTTGGCGGGATCGCGGATGTCGAACACCCAGGTATAAGCAAGGCCTTTGGCGCAGCGCGCGGCGGTGGCCTCGTCGGCCACCACGCAGAGATCGCGCCCCGGCAGCGGCAGCGGCGTATGGGTGCCGCCGGCATAGGGCGGTGCCCAGCGCCGATGCGCGATCGGCTGCGGCGCCACCGGGTCGGTCAGGTCCATCACCGTCAGCCCGCCATCGCGCCAGGCGGCGAAGCCGCGCCCGCGCCCGTCCGGGATCATGTGATGCAGCGCCCAGCGCTGGCCCGCGGGGGCTTGCGGGGTTTCCCCGCCGGCCGCGTGCATCCCCGGCAGCCACCATTGCCCCGCGAACCGGGGCCGCGTCGGATCGGCCAGATCGATCACCGCCAGGATGTGATCGGTGAAGCCTTCGAAATGCACCGAGGCATAGGCGTACCGCCCACCCGCCCACCAGATCCGGTGCGGGCCAAGCCCGTCCACCGGCAGAAACCCGATCTCACGCGGGTGGGCGGGATCGTCCAGCGAGAAGACGCGGATACCGGGGGTGAAATCCCGTTCCCGTCCGGCCAAAGTGGCGGTCAGCGACTGGGCGAAATAATCCCCCTTCATCGCCGCCGGCGCCGCCCATACCGCCGGCGCGTTCACCGCCAGCAGCAGCCCGTCATGGACCTGGATATGATGCGCCCGCGTGTTCGGCGGGCAGGCGATGAAATCGGTCGCCACCGGCGCGCGCGGGTCGCGCGCGTCGATGGTGGTGATGCCGTTCGACAGCATATGCCCGACATAGACATAGCCGCCGGCCGCCATCACCTGCACCCCGTCGGGTCGGCCACCCTGATCGGAGTGGCCGAGCAGCCGCAGATTGGCCATGCGTCGTTTCCTCAGGCCGAGGGCGGCGCGATGGCATCCAGCGCCATCCCGCGCGCTTCCGGCCCCAGCTGCGTGACCGTGAAGGCGGCGATCACCAGCAGCACCGCAACCGAGGCGAACACGGCGCTGACGCCGTAGCCGTTCTCGATCCACAGGATCGCCGGGATGATGAACGCCGTCGCCAGCCGCCCCGTGCCCGCGGCCATGCCGAAGCCGGAAGCCCGCGCGTTGGTGGGGAACACTTCGGAGGCGAAGATCTGCGCCGAATTGCCCGCCAGCTGCACGAAGAACATCATCCAGAAGCCCACGATCAGCAGCATCGCCGCGCTGCTGGCGTTGGCGAACAGGGCGGCAAACACGCCGGCGAGGATGAACGAGATCACCGAGACCGGCTTGCGGCCGAACCGTTCCAGCGCATACATCATGAAGATGCTGGCGCAGGGGAAGGCAAGCTGGATGATCAGCGTGTAGGTCAGCGACTTGGTGATCGTCATGCCGCTGCGGGCCATGATGTTGGGCAGCCAGACGCCGAGCCCGATCGCCACGCCGAAGAAGGCGACGAAGCAGAACATCCCGGCCAGCACCCGGCTGCGATAGTCGCGCCACACCACCACGAACGGATCGCTGTGGGTGTTGCTGGCGGCATCATGGGCCAGTTCCTCGGTCGGGCGCTTCAGCCCCATGCGCTCCAGCAGATCGAGCGCGCGGGTGCCCTGGCCGTGGGTGGCGAGCCAGCGCGGCGATTCCGGCAGCGAGAAGCGCAGCACGAACACGATCAGCGCGCCGATGCCCAGCACCACCCAGATGCCGCGCCAGCCGATCGGCCCCAGCGCATAGAGGGCGAACAAGGTGGATAGCGGCCAAACCAGCGCGCCGCCGATCAACTGGATACCGGCCAGCACGCGCCCGCGGATGCGTTTCGGGGCGTATTCGCCGGCATAGGCAAAGCATAGCGGCTGCTCGGCGCCGAGGCCGATCCCGGCGATGAAGCGCAGCAGCGCCAGCCATAGATAGCTGGGCGCGAAGGCGGACAGGATGGTGGCGACGCCGAACAGCAGCAGGTTGAACTGATACACGGCCTTGCGGCCCCAGCGATCGGTGAACTCGCCCTGGCCGACGGTGCCGACGAACAGGCCGAAGGTCTGTGCGCTGGCGACGGTGGCGACTTCGCCGGCGGTCAGGAAATTGCTGTGGATCATGTTCGGGATCAACGCGCCGAGCACGATGAAGTTGGAGACATCGAAGAAGTAGCCAGCCGCGATCAGCGCGAAGACGCGGTAGTGGATCGGCCCCAGCGGCGCATCGTCCATTTGCGCGCCGACATAGGCCTCGACCGTTTGGGCCATGGTTTCCCCCGTTGGCGGAACAGTGCCGCCGTTGTCATTTCTCTTGGCGCGGGACGCTAGGGGGCGGAATGGTACCGGTCAAGCACTGGGTTGGCGACGCCGGGACGGGGCGCGTTGCGCAGTGCAGCACTCGCGTCCTGCGGGCGGTCGCGTGGCGGCGGGGAGATTGGTGGTTTCCCGGTGGGCGGCGGCGGCCTGGGGCGGCGCCGGGTTGCGGGCGTCATCGTCGCTATATCGTAACGTTATGGACGCGCGTTTCCCGCCGCCAGGTCAGGCGGAATTTTCGGCCGGGTCCCCGAGGGCCGATTCGGGCGCGGGTTCGGGCGCTTGTAGCGCCGCGCGTTCGGCGCGCAGCCGCGCCTCCAGCATCTCGTACGCCATCTGGTTCACCCGCAGACACCGCGCGAACCCGCGCGGCGCGGGGCGCAGCTCG
>JAKAZJ010000505.1 GCA_021826565.1 Pseudomonadota bacterium
ATTCGGCGATGGTGAAGCAGTCATGGGATTCGACAAACGAGAGATCGGACAGGCTGCGTCCGGCCGTGTCCAACGCCTGCCGCCAGGCCAGCGCCGCGCCCTCGAAGCGGGTGATGTCGCGCGCCGCGATCGGCAGGAAATCATTTACCTGCACCGCGGCGCGGAACCGCACCGCCTTGCCCATGGCGCGCGCCGTGTCCTCATCGGTCAGCACCAGCGCCGCGGCGCCGTCCGAGACCAGCGAGCAATCGGTGCGCTTCAGCGGCGGCGCCACATAGGGGTTCTTCTCGCTCACGTTGCGACAGAACGCGAACCCCAGATCCTTGCGCATCTGCGCGTACGGATTATCGACGCCGTTCTTGTGGTTCTTGGCCGCAATCGCGGCCAGCGCGTCGGACTGATCGCCATATTGCTGGAAATAGCGCTCGGCGATACGCCCGAACACGCCCGCGAAGCCGGCCGGTATATCGGCCTCCTGCTTGCGATAGGACGCTTTCAGCAGGATGTCGCCTACCGCCGGTCCCGGCGTCGCGGTCATCTTCTCGACCCCGATCACCAGCGCGAACCGGCCCCGCCCGGCCAGCAGGAAATCGCGCGCCCCATGCACCGCGGCCGAGCCGGAAGCACAGGCGTTCTCGAACCGGGTGGCGGGCTTGAAGCGCAGTTCCGGCAGATGCTGCAACACCAGCGAGGCCGGGAAGTCCTGCGCCGAGAACCCGTTGTTGAACAGGCTGATGAAGCTGGCGTCGATCTCGCCCGGCGCCACCCCGGCATCCGCGATCGCCGCGCCGGCGACGCGCCCGATCAGGCTTTCGATATCGGGGTCTTCCAGCTTGCCGAAGGGCGTGTGGGCCCAGCCGACGATGCAGGCTTCGGTCATGGCAGGTTCCTCCGTGGCGTGTGGAGTGTAGAGCGGGGGCTGCGGGCGGAGAAGACGGCAACCGCGGCGGCGCGCTTGATCTGGATCAGCCGCGCCCGGCCGCGACGCATTATATTTTTCGCCATGGACATCCCCCCGTCGCCCCCCGTTCCGTCCGCCGCCGCCCCCGCCGATCGCACGGCCGATGCGGCGCGGCTTGACACCCTGGTCCACGCCGCCGAGGGCCGCATCACGCGCGGCCTGTCACCGACAGCGCTTGGTCTGGCCTGGCTCGACTGGGCGACGCATCTGGCCAACGCTCCGTTCCGGCGCCTGGCCCTGACCGCCGACGCGCTGCACCAGCTCCGCCGCTTCGCCGAGGTCGCCGCCACCGGCACGCCGGCGGTCATCCCACCCCCAGGGGATCTCCGCTTCGCCGATCCCGGCTGGCGCCAGCCGCCATTTCTGCTGGCCGAACAGGCCTTCCTGCTCGGCCAGCAATGGTGGGCCGCAGCGGCCAGCGGCGCCGAGGGCACGACCCGGGCCAACGACCGCATCGTGGGGTTCATGGCGCGGCAATGGCTGGACATGCTCTCGCCCTCCAACCTGCCCTGGCTGAATCCGGAGGTGATCGCGCGTACGGCGGAGACCGGCGGGCGCAATCTGCTCGCGGGGGCCGACCATGCGCTGCGCGACCTGCACCGGGCGCTGGCGGGCCATCCCGACGCCGGCGCCTTTCGCGTCGGCACCGACATCGCCGCCACTCCGGGCCAGGTGGTGTTCCGCAACCGCCTGATCGAGCTGATTCAATACCGGCCGACCACCGCGACGGTGCATCCGGAACCGGTGCTGATCGTGCCGGCCTGGATCATGAAATACTATATCCTGGATCTATCGCCGCAGAACTCGTTGATCCGCTGGCTGGTGGGCCAGGGCTACACCGTGTTCGCCATCTCGTGGCACAATCCGACCGCCGCCGATCGCGACCTGACGATGGAGGAGTACCGCCGCCTTGGCGTGATGGCGGCGATCGACGCGGCCCTGGGCATCACCGGCGACGCGCGGCTGCACGCCACCGGCTACTGTCTGGGGGGCACGCTGCTCGCGATCGCGGCCGCGGCCATGGCGCGCGACGGCGACGACCGGCTGGCCAGCCTGACGCTGTTCGCCGCGCAGACCGATTTCACCGAAGCGGGCGAACTGGCCCTGTTCATCACGGAAGACCAGCTCGATTTCCTGGACGATCTGATGGCGGCCCAGGGCACGCTGGATAGCGGTCAGATGGCCGGCGCCTTCCAGATGCTGCGCGCCAACGACCTGATCTGGTCGCGCGCGGTGCGCAGCTATCTGCTGGGGGAGGTCGAGCATCCGTCCGATCTGATGGCGTGGAACGACGACGGGACCCGGATGCCGGCCTCCATGCACAGCGCGTATCTGCATCGGTTGTTCCTGGCCAACGATCTGGCTGAGGGCCGGTTCCTGGCCGGCGGCGCCCCCGTCTCGTTGGCCGACATCCGCGTGCCGTGGTTCGTGGTCGGCACCGAGAGCGACCATATCGCCCCCTGGCGTTCCGTGTACAAGTTGCATCTGCTGAACGACGGAGATCTGACCTTCGTGTTGACCTCAGGCGGGCACAATGCCGGCGTGGTGAGCGAGCCGGGCCATCCGCACCGGCAGTACCGGCTCGCGCGGCGGGTCCATGGCGACCGCTACCGCGCACCGGAGGCGTATCTGGCCGGCGCCACGCTGCATGAGGGGTCATGGTGGCCGGAATGGGCCGCGTTCCTGGCGGCGCACTCTGCCGCCCCGACCTTGCCGCCGGGGCTGGGCTCCGCCGCATTCCCGCCTTTGGCCGAGGCGCCGGGGCGCTATGTTCATGAGCACTGATCCCACCGATCCGGTCGAACACCCGCGCCATGCCTGGTTCGCCGCATTGCTCGCCCGCGCCGCCGCCGG
>JAKAZJ010000506.1 GCA_021826565.1 Pseudomonadota bacterium
GTCGGCACATGGCCCCAGACGCGCGCGACGATACCGACACTGGTTGCCCATAGCAGCCAATAGATCGGTGTCTGCCAGACGGGCTGGGTCAGAAAATGCAGGACGTCGTCGGCGGGATTCGGTCTCATGCCGGGCCTGGCGCTGTTGGTTCCCGCTGTACCCCGCGCCGATGCTCAGCGCGGTTACAGGACAAACCCAGCGTAACCGATCCAGGCGGCGCGGCCACCCCCCGATCAGTCCTTCCCGGTCAGTCGCCCACTGCGCGTAGCAGCGGACGACGGGCGTGGATCAGTTCCGCATAGACATCCACGTAGTCCTCGGCCATGCGACGGGCGGTGAAGCGGCGGTCGAACTGGGCGCGGACGGCGCGGCGATCCAGCTTGTCCAGATTGCCGATCGCGGCGATCGCCGCGGCTTCGTCCGGCACGATGAAGCCGGTGACGCCATGGTCGATCACTTCCGGGACCGAGCCGCGGTTGAATGCGATCACCGGGGTGCCGCAAGCCATGGCTTCGATCATCACCAGGCCGAACGGCTCCGGCCAGTCGATCGGAAACAACAAGGCGTGGGCGCCCGACAGGAACGCAGGCTTCTGCGCATCGTTGATCTCGCCGATGAACTCGACATGCGGATTCGCGGCGATCAGCGGGGCGATTTCGGAATCGTAGTACGCGCGGTCCGCGTTATCCACCTTCGCCGCAACCTTGAGCTTGACGCCGGCGGCGGCGGAGATACGGATCGCCTTGTCGAGCCCCTTTTCCGGCGACACCCGGCCGAGGAACGCGAAATAGGACTGCGGGACCGGCTGCGGCATCAGCAACTGCCCCGGCATCCCGTGCAGCACCGTGCGGACCCAGTTCAGGCCGGGGATCGGCCGGCGCTGATGATCCGAGATCGATACGAACGGCGCTTCCGGAAAGGTCTCGTAAACCTCGGCGAACTCCGGCAGATCAAGCCGCCCGTGCAGGGTGGTGACGAACGGCGTGTCCTGGCGCGAAAACAGGGACAGAGGAAAGTAATCGGTGTGAAAATGCAGCACGTCGAATTCGTCCGCGCGGCGATACACCAGCTCCATCATCCGCATGTAATAAGCGATCCAGTCCTTGACCGACGGGTCCAGGCGAATCGCCTGGTCGCGCATCGGCGCGAGCTTGGCGGAGGTGATGGAATCGCCGCTGGCGAACAGGGTCACGTCGTGACCCATGGCCACGAGTTCCTCGGTCAGCGAATATACCACCCGTTCGGTGCCACCGTACAGCTTGGGCGGCACCGCCTCGAACAACGGCGCGATCTGGGCGATACGCATCGAGAAGAACCCCTTTGTCATTGCCAGGTCGGGCGGCCGATCCGCGCCCCGATCGACCGGATCGGGACGGGCCGGGAAGCCGGCCGCGCCGCCCCCTGATGGGACAGGAACTAGGAACCGAATGTGGCGGGAATCCGGCGTGGTTTGCCGCAGGATTGGCGCGATCCGCTGCCATGTCGGCGGTCTGGAACCAGGCCGCCAACCCGAAGGCCTATTGGAAGGACCGTGCCCGATGGGCTCCGTGATCCGCCTCGCGTCGCGCTCCGTGCCCGCCGGCCCCCGGCCGCTGGCGTTCCTGATCGGTTACGTTCGCCGTCACGCGCTAGGACATGCGGTGATTTTCGCCTCTGTCCTGGTCGCCGTCGGCGCCTCCGTCTCCACCCAGTACGGACTGAAAAACCTGATCGACGTGGTCGCCGCCGGCCCCGACGCGGGCGGCAATGTGTGGGGCGCATTCCTGCTGTTGATCGGGTTCATAGCTGCCGACAACCTGTCCTGGCGGGTTGGCGGCTTCGCCGCGGCGCGCGCCTTCGTGGCCGTAACCGGGGATATCCGCCGTGACCTGTTCGCCCATCTGACCGGCCATGCCCCCGCCTGGTTTGCGGACCGCCTGCCGGGGGCCCTGGCCGGGCGGATCTCGGCCACCGCGGTCGCGGCGTTCACCGTGTCCAACACCGGGGCGTGGAACGTGCTGCCGCCGGTGATCGCGGTGCTGTTTTCCATTGCCTTCATTGGTTCGGTGAACCCCGCGCTGGCCGGCGTGCTGGTGGCGCTGGCGCTGATCCTGGGGCTGCTGATCTACCGGCTGGCGCAGGGGGGCACGTCGCTGCACCGCGCCTATGCCGGACAAGCCGCCGCAGTCGATGGCGAACTTGTGGACGTGATCTCCAACATCTCGGTGGTGCGCGCGTTCGGCGCCACATTCCGTGAGCGCGCCCGGCTGGATACGCGGCTGGACGCCGAGATGGGGGCGCGGCGGGCCAGCCTGTTCTACCTGGAACGGCTGCGGCTGCTGCACGCCGTGCTGACCGCGGTGCTGACCGCCGGCGTGGTCGCGTATGGCATCGTCATGTGGCAGCACCACCGGGCCACGGTGGGCGATATCGTGCTGCTGACCACGCTCGCCTTGACCATCCTGAACGCGACCCGCGACCTGGCGGTTGCCCTGGTGGCGCTGACCCAGGACGTCGCACGGCTGGAGGAAGCGATCGGCACGGTCCTGGTCCCGCATGAGTTGCCCGATGCGGCGGACGCGCCGGCCCTGGCCCTGACCAAGGGGGAAGTCGGATTCCACGACGTGCGCTTCGCCTATCCCGGGCGTGGTTCCGTGTTGCGCGGGTTCGATCTGGCGATCCGGCCCGGGGAGCGCGTCGGACTGGTGGGCGCGTCGGGCGCGGGGAAATCCACCATCCTGTCGCTGCTGCAACGCTTCTATGATGTCACCGACGGATCGGTGACGATCGACGGGCAGGACATCCGCACCGTCACCCAGGATAGCCTGCGCGGG
>JAKAZJ010000507.1 GCA_021826565.1 Pseudomonadota bacterium
GGCGCGCTGGTGTTCGTGGTTGCGCTGCCGCTGAAATACGCGCTGTTCCTGCAGCTGCTGGGCGGGGTGTGGATCATCCAGACGCTGCCGGCGGTTCTGCTGTCGCTGTACACGCGGTTCCTGAACGGCTGGGCGCTGCTGATCGGCTGGGCGGCGGGATTCGGGCTGGGGACCTGGATGGCGGCCTCGGTCGGATTCACGCCGATCTTCCCGCTCCATGTGCTGGGGACGGTGATCCCCTGCTACATCGCGCTGCCGTCGCTGGTGGTGAATCTGGCGGTGGCGGTCGTGCTGTCGCCGGTGTTCAACGCGCTGGCGCCGGATCGGGACCGCGACACCACGGTGGCGGAGGATTACGCCTGACCCGACGCGTCGGGCCGCGCATCATCGGCGGTGCGTGGCGTGGGCGCGTGCTATCCGCGCCGCCAGGCCTGGTGACGCGGCCGACGTCGGAACGGATGCGTCAGGCTCTGTTCGATATGCTGTGGCACGCGCCCTGGGGCGGGCGAGCGGCGATCGAGGGCGCTTCTGTCCTCGACGCCTTCGCCGGCACCGGCGCGCTGGGGCTTGAGGCGCTGTCGCGCGGCGCCGCCGAGGCGGTGTTCATCGAACAGAACCCAGCCGCCCTGACCGCGCTTTCCGCCAATCTCGCCGCGCTGGGCGCGCGCGGGACGGTGCTGGGCGCGGACGTGCTGGCGGCGCCCCCGGGTACGCGGCGCGATCTGGTGCTGCTCGACCCGCCCTATGGGCGCGACCTGCTGGGCGCTGCGGTGGCGCGGCTGGCGGCGACCGGCTGGCTGGGACCGGGGACCCTGCTGGTCGCGGAAATGGGGCGGGAGGAAACGCCGCCGCCGCTGGTCGGTTCTCCTCTGGCCGGGGCGCTGCTGGCGGACCGGGCGCATGGCGCGGCGCGGATCGTGGTGTGGCGTGTCGGCACGGCGTGAACGGCGCGATCAGGCGTCCGTCACGGCGGGCTGGAATGGGCGCTCGCCGCGCTTTTCCATTCGCGCGCGGACCTCGGCCGTGGCCGCGGGGCCGGGGACCATTCGGAACAGCGGCCCCGCGATCGGCTGCCCGCTGGCACGGTCGACCACGACCGGGTCCACCGCGGCGCCGGTGTCGGCCCGCGCGATGCGGACGCTCTCGCCTTCCGGGGCGAAATGGCGATTGCCCCAGGCCATCAGCGACATCAGGACCGGATGAAAATCGCGCCCCCTTGGCGTCAGCAGATATTCGTAGCGGGGCGGACGGTCCTGGTAGCGGCGGCGTTCCAGCAGCCCGGCGGTAACCAGGCCGTTCAGCCGGCGGGTCAGGATGTTGGGGGCCACGCCCAGGCTGCGCTGGAACTGGTCGAACCGGGTCAGACCATAGAACGCGTCGCGCAGGATCAGGATCGACCACCATTCGCCCACCCGCTCCAACGAGCGGGCGATCGGGCAGGGCATGGCGGTAAAGCTGGTGCGCTGCATGAGCCAGTATATAACAGGGCTGGTTGCATTTTGCAAGACGCTAGGGCGCGGCGGGGCAGACGGCTTCCGGCGGGTGCGCTATCAAACCCGCGCCGTCGCCCGAGGGTTCCCGCCATGTCCGCCGCTTTTCCCGGCTCCGTCGCCCGCGTCCGCGCCGCACTGCTCGCCGCGGGCCATCCCGATACCATCGCCGAATTTCCCGCCGGCACCCGCACCGCCGCGGAGGCCGCCGGCGCCGTGGGCTGCACCGTGGCGCAGATCGCGAAGAGCATCGTGTTTCGTGCCGGCGATCGGGCGGTGGTGGTGGTGACCTCCGGGGCCAACCGGGTCGATCCGGCCAAGGCGGCCGCGGTGCTGGGCGTGACGCTCGCCCGGGCGGATGCGGACTGGGTGCGGGAGGCAACCGGATTCGCGGTTGGCGGGGTGGCGCCGCTGGGGCATCTGGCGCCGCCGCTCCTGCTGCTGGATCAGGATCTTCTGGCGCTGGACCCGATCTGGGCGGCGGCGGGGTCGCCGCGGCATGTGTTCCGGACCTCGGCCGAGGCGCTGCGGCGGATCACCGGGGCGGCGGTGGCGGTGGTGGCGGCGTAGGGCGCGGGCCGCGCGCGACGCCCGGTCCTGTGTAGCGGGCGCGGGGGCGGATCAGGCTTCCCTCGGCGGCCTGTTCCAAGGCATGGGCGATCCAGCCGGCGGTGCGGCCGGCGGCGAAGATCGCAAGCGCCGCACCCTGGGGCAGCCGCAATTCGCGTTCCAGCGCCACCAGGGCCACGTCGATCGTGGGGCGGGCGCCGGTCAGCTCCGCCACCGCACCCAGCAGATCGGTCCACCAGGTGCCGGGGGCCAGCGCGGCGAACAGGGCGGTGGCGCGCGGATCGCCGTCCGGATACAGGCGATGGCCGAAGCCCGGCAGTTTCTCCCCCCGCGCCAGCTGGGCCGCGACCCCGCGGGCGGGATCGGCGGCCAGCGCGGGATCGGCGAGGGCAGCGCGGATACGCTCGGTCATGCCGCCATGCAGCGGGCCGCCGAGCGCTGCCAGCCCCGCCATCAGGCATAGCGGCAGCGCAGCCCCGGTCGAGGCGACCACGCGCACGGCGAAGGTGGAGGCGTTCAGTTCGTGATCGGCACACAGGACCAGGGCGCGGCGGAGCAGCTCCGCCCCGGTGGGTTTCTGCCCCCAGGCGGCGGCGAGGGTCTGGTGTGCGGGGCCTGCGGCGCGGCGGTTGGCGCAGGTCTCGGTGATGCGGCGGAGGAGAATGGCGGCCTCGGTCGCCAGCGCGGCGGGGCGGCGGTTCCAGATCGGCTGGGCGGGCAGAGCGGCGAGCGCAA
>JAKAZJ010000508.1 GCA_021826565.1 Pseudomonadota bacterium
CCGTCCGGTGCTGCTGGCCGCGCGCACCGCCCCGGCGCGCTGGGCCACCGCGCTCCCCGATCTCGCCAGCCGGCTGCGCGCCGTCACCGCGGTGGAAATCGGCCCGGCCGACGAGGCGCTGTTGCGCGCGCTGCTCACCCGCCTGCTGGCGGCGCGGCAACTGGACGTGGTGGACCCGGTGCAGGCTTTCCTGTTGCTGCATCTCCCGCGCACCCCCGGCGCGCTGCGCGAGGCAGTGGCGCGGCTCGATCGCGCCGCGCTGGGCCAGGGCCGCGGCGTGACCCGCGCACTCGCCGCCGAGGTGCTGGCCGAGATGGAATCCGGGTAGCGGCACAGGTCCGGGCGCCCGACGCATTTGGGGGTTGCCCGCCGGACTGCTAAGCTCATCGCATGGATGAGCCAACGCCCCGCGCCCATCACGACATGGGCGGTATCCCGCGCTACGCCTGTGAGCCGGTCGATCCGACGCCGCACACCCTCAATGATTTCGACAAGGAGGTGGACGCGCTGCGCCAGGTGCTCGGCCTCAAGGGCATCATGACGGTCGACGAACTCCGCCGCGGGATCGAGGCGATTCCGGAACCCGAATACCACCGCCTGAGCTATTACCAGCGCTGGATTCGTTCCATCACCGACACCCTGCTCCGCAAGGGCCTGATTACCGAGGCCGAGCTGCGCACCGCGCTGGCGTCGCGGTGACGGCGTTCCTCCCCGGCGCCGCGGTGCGCGTGAAGAACGACTGGCCGGAGACCCGCGGTCCCTGCCATATCCGCACGCCGCATTACCTGCGCGGGCGGGCCGGACGGGTGGTGCATCGCCTCGGCACATTCCCCAATCCGGAAGACCTGGCCTTCGCCCGCCCCGCGCCGCCCCGCGCGCTGTATCACGTGCTGTTCCAGGAACCGGAACTATGGCCGGATGGGCGCGCGGGCGATGAGGTCCTGGTGGAAGTATTCGAACAATGGCTGGAACCGGCATGAGCGATCTGCTCGATACCGACGGCGAAGCGCTGCTGGCGGCGCTGCGCGGTCTGCTGGCCGCGAAGGGCCTCGCCTCGCCGGTCGAAGTGGCGGACCGGCTGGCGCTGACCGAGCGCGCCTCCCCGGCGCAGGGCGCGCGGATCGTGGCGAAGGCCTGGACCGATCCGGAGTTTCGCGCCCGTCTGCTGGCGGACGGCACCGCGACGGTGGAGGCGCTGGGCATCCCGATGCGCGGTGCGCCGCCGCTCGGGGTGCTCGAGAATGTGCCGGGACTGCATCATCTGGTGGTGTGCACCCTGTGCAGTTGCTACCCACGGGCGATCCTGGGCTATCCGCCGTTCTGGTTCAAATCCGCCGGCTACCGCGCCCGCGCCGTGCGTGATCCGCGCGGGCTGATCGCGGAATGGGGAACAATGCTGCCCGAAGCAACGCGCGTGCGCGTGGTGGATTCCACCGCCGACTACCGGTGGATGGTGCTGCCGCTGCGTCCGGCCGGCACCGAAGACTGGTCCGAGGACGCGCTCGCCGCGCTGATCCGCGAGGGCGACATGATCGGCGTGACCGTCCCCGTGCTGAAAGGACCGAACCATGCCCATAGCTGAAGCCCGGCTTCGTACCCTGGGCCTGACCTTGCCGCCGCCGCCGGCCCCGTTGGGCACCTATGTGCCGTTCCGCCGTGCCGGCAATCTGCTGTTCCTGTCCGGCGTGGGGCCGCGGCTTGGGGATGGCGGGTTCATCACCGGGCAGGTCGGCGCCGATCTCTCGGTCGGCCAGGCGATCGAGGCGGCGCGGCAATGCGGGCTGAACCTGCTGACCAATATCCGCGCCTGCACCGGCAGCCTGGACGCGGTCGATACGATCTTGAAAGTGTTCGGCATGGTCAACGCCGTGCCCGGATTCGGCGATCATCCCAAGGTGATCGACGGCTGCACCGATCTGTTCGTCGCGATCTTCGGCGAGGCCGGGAAACCGGCGCGCTCGGCGGTGGGCATGGGCAGCCTGCCGCGCAACATCGCCGTCGAGATCGAGGCGGTGGTATTGCTGGCCGACTGACCGGTGACCGATCGCATCCTGGGCGTGCTGGGCGGCATGGGGCCGCTGGCTGGCGCGCAATTCATGCTGCGGCTGACGTTGCTGACGCCGGCCGCGCGCGACGCCGATCACATCCCCGCTATTTTGTGGTCCGATCCGCGCGTGCCGGACCGCACGCGCGGGCGCGGCGTGCCGGACGCCGATCCGCTGCCGTGGTTGCTGCGCGGCATCGCCGGCCTGGCCGCGGCGGGGTGCGGCGCGGTCGCGATCCCGTGCAACACCGCGCATGAATGGTATCCGGAAATGGCCGCAGCCGCGCCGGGACCGGTGCTGCATATCGTGGACGCCACCATGGCCGAAATGGTCCGCGCCGCCATCCCGGCCGGTCCGGTCGGGCTGATGGGAACCGCGGCGACGCTGCGGATGCGGCTCTATCAGGACCGGCTGGAACCACGCGGCTGGGACTGCCTGGTGCCGCCGCCCGAGGACATGGACCGCCTGGTCACCCCCGCGATCGCGTTGGTGAAAGCAAACCGCGTCATGGATGCTTACGAACCGCTGGCCGAGGCGGCGCGCGGCCTGATCGCGCGGGGCGCGCGGGCGGTGGTGCTGGGCTGCACCGAAATCCCGCTGGCGATGACGGCCGGACCGGCGGCGGAGCTTGGCGTGCAGCTGATCGATTCGATCGATGCGCTGGCGCTGGCCTCGATCGGCTGGGCACGCGGGTAGGCGCCGTCCAGCCGCCGCACCGACCCCACCGGGACCGCCATGCCGCGAAACCC
>JAKAZJ010000509.1 GCA_021826565.1 Pseudomonadota bacterium
AGCGGGTATGGGGCCGGCGCGGATTCGGGCGGCGGCGAGGCGCGGACCCGCACGCGCGGCAGGACGCGCGGCACCGGCAGCCGGGGGACCGCCGCCAGCGGCGCGGCGGGGAGCGCCAGCGCCAGACACAGCGGAGAGACCGCGCGGGCCGGGGGCAAGCGGCGCGCCGGCATCCGGCCCGGGCGGCCCGCATGACAGATCGGGGTAAACCCCAGCGCCAGCAGCACCGGTTGCGGAACGCTGGCCGCGAACGCAAGCTGCGCAGCCAGGGCGAGCAGCGCAGCGAACAGGCCGGAACGGGGCAGCCGGCATGTCTGGGTCACGCCCGGAGGGATAGAACCGCACCCCGCCGGGAGCAAGGCTGTCCACATCGTGCCCGCCCGGATGCTTTGGCCATGCGTCCGGATCATGGCCGGGGGGCGAATCGCGCCGGTCCCGTCATGGCGAAAGCTTACTATATGGCGGCCTACCATAGTCATTTGATACGGCTGCCATGCCCCAGGACCCGCTCGATCTGCTCTACCTTCTGTTCGACACCGCGCGGCTGCTGCGGATCGAGGCGGGCGCCCGCGCCCGCGCCCGAGGGCTCGCGCGCGGGGAATTTTCCACCCTTGCCATCCTCGCCCGCGCCCCAGGCCTGACCCAGCGCGAACTGGCGCAGCGGCTGGATGTGGAGCCGATCACCGTCGCCCGCCTGCTCGACCGCCTCGCCGCGCGCGGGCTGGTGGAGCGGCGCCCCGACCCGCGCGACCGGCGGGTGTGGCGGCTGCATCCTGGCCCGCAGGCAGCGCCGCTGACCACCGCCGTCACCGATGCCCTGGCCGATCTGTCGCGCCAGCTCACCTCCGGTCTCAAGCCGGCCGCGTTGGACGGTCTGGCGGCGGGGCTGCACCATATCTCGGCCGTGCTCGATCCCGCGCCGGCGCTGCGGGAGGTTGCGTGATGGCCGACGCCACCACCGCCGACACGCCCCAGACCCGCGCCGGCGTGCGCCAGGAGGCGGTCCACCCGATCACCCGCCGCGCTCGGATGCTGCGGCTGCGCTATGGCCTGTTCGTGCTCGGCGCGGTGGTTCTGGTGGTTGGCGCTGCGTATTATTGGCTGTCCGGCGGGCGCTACGTCACCACCGACGATTCCTACGTGCAGGCAAACCTGCTGTCGGTCACCACCGATGTGTCAGGCCTGGTGCGCAGCGTCGCGGTGCATGAAGGCGAGACGGTCCGCAAGGGCCAGGTGCTGTTCCGGCTGGAGCGCGCGCCGTTCCGCCTCGCGGTGCAGGAAGCGCAGGCCAATCTGGCGCAGACCCGACTAGATCTCGCCGCCTTGCAGGCCGATTACGTCCGCGCTCAGCGCAACGTGGCGGCGGCGCAAGCCCAGCTTGCCGCCACGCATGCAACGTACGACCGCTACGCCCGCCTGGTGCGGTCCCACGCGGTGACCGCACAGCAATTCGACGATGCGAAGTTCAAGCTGCTGGCGCAGCGGGCCGCGCTCGGTGCTGGCGCCGCGGAGGCCGCGGCCACGCTCGCACGGCTGGGTGGCGTGGCGGACCGGCCGGTGGCCGAGATGCCGGCCTATCGGCTGGCCGCGGCGCGACTGGCCCTGGCCGAACGAAACCTGCGCCACGCCAATGTCCGCGCCGCCTTCGCCGGCGCCGTTACTCAGGTGAGCAAGCTGCAACCGGGTCAGTATTTGGCCGCCGGCACGCCCGCCTTCGGACTGGTGCAAAGCCAGGGCATGTGGATTGCGGCCGAGCCGAAGGAGACCACGCTCAGCTATGCGCGACCGGGGCAGAAGGCGCGCGTCACGATCGATGCCTATCCCGGCCATGTCTGGCACGGCGTCCTGCAAAGCGTCGCCCCGGCCACGGATCAGGAGTTCGCGATCCTGCCGGCACAGAATTCCTCGGGCAATTGGGTCAAGGTGGTCCAGCGCGTGCCGCTGCGCGTGGTTCTGACGCAGGGGCCGCATGATCCGGTGCTGTCGGCGGGCATGAGCGCCCATGTCTCGATCGACACCGGCCACAAGCGCCATTTGTCCGACCTGTTGCCGTAGGCCCGGTCATGGCCGCGGCCAGCCCGGTGGTGCCGTTCCGCGCCATCATCACCATCTCGGCGATGTCGGCGACGCTGATGCAGGCGCTGGATTCCACCATCGCCAATGTCGCGCTGCCGTATATGCAGGGATCGTTCTCCACCAGTTATGAGGAGATTACCTGGGTCCTGACCTCGTATGTCATCGCCGCGGCGATCATGACCGCGCCGGTGGGATGGCTTTCGGCGCGGTTCGGACAGAAGACCGTGTACCTGGTCTCGATCATCGGCTTCACGATCGCCTCGATGGCCTGCGGGATCGCCGGGTCGCTGACGCAGATGGTGCTGTACCGGTTGCTGCAGGGGATGTTCGGCGCGGCGCTGGTGCCGCTGTCGCAGGCCACGATGATGAACATCTATCCGCCCGAGCGGCGCGGCGCGGCGATGGCGCTGTGGGGCATGGGGGTGATGGTCGGACCGATCCTGGGGCCGACCTTGGGCGGCTATCTGACGGATTGGTACGACTGGCGCTTCGTGTTCTTCGTCAATGTGCCCTTCGGCATCGCCGCCACCGTGGGATTGTGGTTGTGCCTGCCGG
Organism: Pseudomonadota bacterium; assembly: GCA_021826565.1. The sequence goes on from JAKAZJ010000509.1 coordinate 2,632, forward strand.
GGGAAAAGGCACAGAGCAGCCTGCGCTTCGACTGGTTCGGCTTCCTGACACTGGCGTTCGGCATCGGCGCGCTCCAGCTGGTGCTGGATCGGGGGCAGGTGAAGGACTGGTTCTCCTCCACCGAGGTGATCGTGGAGGCGATCATCGCCGCCG
>JAKAZJ010000510.1 GCA_021826565.1 Pseudomonadota bacterium
GCGGTCGATGACTATGGCGTCCAGATCAACCCACGCTTGGTGGCCGGTCAGGCGCATGGCGCGATCGCCCAGGGCGCCGGTCAGGCGCTGACCGAGCAGGCGGCGTACGATCCCGCCTCCGGCCAGCCCCTGACAGGGTCTTTCATGGATTACGCGCTGCCGCGCGCGGCCGATCTGCCGGAGTTCGATCTGGCCTTCGCCGCAACCCGCTGCACCACCAATCCGCTGGGCGTGAAGGGCGCCGGGGAGGCGGCGGCGGTGGGTGCGTTCCCGGCGATCGGCAATGCGATCCTGGATGCGCTGGCCGCGTGCGGCGTGACCGCGTTGCCCGGTGCCGCCACCCCGTTCGCGGTGTGGCGGGCGATCCAGGCGGCTGGCCGCATGAGCGGGGTTTAATTGCTCCGTCGGTGGAATGGTTACCCGTCCCGGTGCATGTGGGGTCCGTTGACGCGCGCCGGCTTCGCGGTCATGCCATCGCCGCGATGGCCGGGCCGCTTCGGCGGGCGCACCGATCAGGCTTGACCTTTGTTAGGGAGACACCGATGCAACTCGGCACCGATCATGACCCGCGCAGCCGGGCCCCGCGCCGCTGGCGCCGCGCCTCGCTCGCGGGGCTGCTGCTGGCCGGCAGCGCGCTGGGAGGTGGCACGGTCGCGCTGTTCCGCCCCATCACCCCGGCTCAGGCCGCGCCCGCTCCGGCTGCCCCCGCTCCGGCCAACGCGCTGAACGCCACCCAGCAGGCGGCGATGCCGCAGCAACTGCCCAGCTTCACCCATCTGGTGGCCGAGGTGAAACCGGCGGTCGTATCCGTCACCAACTACCTCAAGCAGCAGCCGCAGCCGCAGATGCCGCAGCCGGGCGGGCCGCAGCTGCCGTTCCCGTTCAACCAGTTCCCGTTCAACCAGATGGTGCCGCATCCGCAGGCGGTGGAAGCCCGCGGCTCGGGGTTCATCATCGACAGTTCGGGCCTGATCGTCACCAACAACCATGTGGTCAAGGGCGCCGACCGGATCACCGTCACCTTCGATAACGGCAAGACGGTCCCGGCCAAGGTGGTGGGAACCGATCCGCGCACCGATATCGCGCTGCTCCAGGTCTCGGTCGGGCATAAATTGCCCTATCTGGAACTCGGCAATTCGGATCATGCCGAGCCGGGCGAATGGGTGATCGCGATCGGCAATCCGTTCGGCCTGTCGGAAACCGTGACGGCGGGCATCGTCTCGGCGCTGGGGCGCAATATCGGCGCCGGGCCGTATGACAAGTTCATCCAGGTCGATGCGCCGATCAACGAAGGCAATTCGGGCGGGCCGCTGCTGACGCAGAACGGCAAGGTGATCGGGATGAACACCGCGATCCTCTCGCCCACCGGCGGGTCGATCGGCATCGGCTTTTCGATCCCGTCGAACATGATCATCAAGATCACCAACGATCTGCGCAAATACGGCCACGTGACCCGCGGCTATATCGGAGTGGAGGCGCAGGCGATCTCGGGGGCGATGTCGAAGGCGCTGGGTCTGCCCAGCAAGGACGGCGCGCTGATCGCGGCGGTGGAGCCGAACACCCCGGCGCAGCGCGCCGGCGTGCTGCCCGGGGACGTGATCACCGCGGTGAACGGCACCACCATCGCCAGCCCGCGCGACCTGGCCGATCAGGTGGCCGAGGTGAAGCCGGATACCGCCGCGAAACTGACGATCATCCGCCACGGCAAGCCGATGACGCTTGCGGTGACGGTGGCCGAGATGCCCAGTCAGAAAGTGCTGGCGAGCGCGGTGCAGCCGGGCCATGCCCGGTCCACGCTGGGCTTGGCGCTGGGGGCGTTATCGCCCGGTATGGCGAGCCAGCTCAATCTGCCCGAGGGCACCGACGGCGCGCTGGTTACCGGGGTGAAGCAGGGCTCGCCGGCGCAGAACGCGGGCGTCTCACCGGGGGATGTGATCGTGGGCGTCGGTACCACCGCGGTGCATAATCCGGTGGAGGCGGCGCACGCGATCGATGCCGCGCTGAAGGCGGGCGGGCAGGTGGTGGCGTTGCGTATCATGCATAACGGCCAGCCGGCCTTTGTGGCGATCAAGCTGCCGGGTAAGACCGGGTAGCGGGTTGATCGGGCGGAGCGCCGGCGCCACTCTGCCGGCCCTCCGCCCCGGTTCCACGCATGACGCCACGCTATCTCGACCCCGCCAGCGGCGCGACCTTCCCGCTGGACCCACCGCGCTGGTGCGGCGACGATCACGCGCCGCTGCTGCTGACCGATCTGCCGGGCCTGACACGGCGCGCGCTGGACCCGGCGGCGCGGGGCGTGTGGCGCTACCGCGCCGCGCTGCCGTTCGTGCCGCGCGCGCCGATCTCGCTCGGGGAGGGGGGCACGCCGCTGCTGGCGGTGTCGCTCTATGGCGCGGCGGTCGCGGTCAAGGCGGAATGGATGATGCCGACCGGCAGTTTCAAGGATCGCGGCACGACCGTGATGCTGTCGCTGCTGCGCGCGCAGGGCGTGGGGGCGGTGCTGGAGGATAGTTCGGGCAATGGCGGCGCCTCGGTCGCGGCCTATGCCGCGGCCGGCGGGATGGCGGCGACCATCCTGGCCCCGGCCGCCACCAGTGCCGCGAAGACGTTGCAGATGCGCGCCCATGGCGCGGCCCTGGAGCTGATCCCAGGCAGCCGGCAGGACACCTCGGCGGCGGCTTTGCGCCGGGCCGGGCAGATTTTCTACGCCAGTCACGCCTGGCACCCGTTCTTCCTGCACGGCACCAAAACCCTGGCCTATGAGCTGTGGGAGGATCT
>JAKAZJ010000511.1 GCA_021826565.1 Pseudomonadota bacterium
GTCGCCCGAGATCTGGCTGCTCGGCAGTTCCACCTATGGCGCCCAGGTCGCGGCCTATTTCGGCCTGCCATTCTGTTTCGCCCATTTCATCACCGACGGGCACGGCACCGAGGAAGCCTTGGCCGCCTATCGCGACCAGTTCCGCCCCAGCGCACGCCATCCCGCGCCCCATGCCGCGTTGTGTGTCTGGGCGCTGGCCGCCGCGACCGCGGCGGACGCCGAATATCTGTTCGCCTCGCGCGCCCTGTGGCGGCTCGGCCGCGACCGCGGCATCTACGCCGCGCTGCCCTCGCCCGAGGAAGCCCTGGCGCATGACTACACCGAGGGCGAACGCACCCGCATCGCCCGGCTGCGCGCGCGCGCATTGGCCGGCACCGCGCCCGAGGTCGCCGCGCAGCTGCGCGCCCTGGCGGCCATGCACGACGTGAGCGAAATCGCGGTCCTGACCACGGTGCACGATGCCGCCGCGCGGCAGCATTCCTACACGCTGCTGGCGGCCGAGTTCGCGCTAGCGGACCAGGTCCCCGCCGCGGCGGCCTGACCGCCAGAGCTGGAAGCGGATCGCCGCCCAGGCCACCAGCCCGGCCACCAGCGCCACCGGCACCAGCGCGATCGCCAGCCAGAACGCCAGCGCCGCGACGGCGGCAACGCCCGCCAGCACGGCGATCACGATGGCCCAGCCGGCCAGGCGCACGGGCCAGTTGGACGCGGGCGGCACGACCTGTCCGTCCAGGCGCATTTCGATCAGGGGCGGCGTGCGACGGGTGCTCATGGCGCGAAAGTGGCGCCGGAGCGGGCGCGGTTCAAGCCCGGAGCGGTCAGAAGAAGATGCTCAGATTCTTCGCCAGCAGCACGTTCTGTTCCAGCAGGATTTCCCGCCGCGCGATCCGCCAGCCGGTCCCGCCCCGGCGCAGGATGTCGCGCCGGCGGCCGACGAACTGGGTGGTTTCGTATTCCACCCGGTTCTGCTGCACCAGGAAGCGGCAGCTCACCTCGGCGGTCTCGGCCGCGGCAAAGGACGGGGTGGCGGTCACGACCCGGATATTGGTCACCAGATGCGCGGTGCGCGACAGCGGTTCTTCCGCATAGTGAACGCCGGTCAGGATCTGCTCGACACGCTTGCCCAGCGTCCATTTGTCCTCGTCGAACCACGAGATACCCTCACCCTGGCGGGTGTTCTCGCGCGCCGCGTGCTGGCCGAATTTCACGTTGTGGCGGATCGGCATGAAATAGATCAGATCGTCGGTCAGCAGATCGAGCCATTCGGGGAAACGGCGTTCGTCCAGAAGATCGGCTTCCAGATACAGGAACTCGGCCAGTTCCGCGGCCAGCGCGCGCCGCGCCGCGTCCTCGGCGTTCATTCCGCCGCCGCGGCGAGACCGGGTGCGCCGATCAGCGCCGCCCACGGATCGCCGTTCATGTAACCACGCCACACACGGTAGTAGTTGCGCGCGTTCTGTTCCGTCATCTGCAAGGAGACATCGCCCGGCAGCGGATCGCCGGTGCGATATGCGCCCAGCGATTGCTGGTAGTTGAACGGATGGCGCCGCGCGATCGGACCCTGGCTGGCGGCGGTGGCGTACAGCCAGTTCTCCATATCGTCCTGCTCGGTCATCCCGGCCGGCCCGGAATAGCGCATGTAGAACCGCCGCAGCACATCCTTCACCGCGGCGGGCGCGTCGGCGTCCACCAGGAAGAAGCGCCAGGCTTCCGTCTCGGTCGCGCCGTGCGGGTGCCAGACGCAGATCCCACGCGGCTGGCGGCCGTGATAGGACGCATTGGGAAACAGATTGCCGGTGAACGGCAGCAGCCGCGCCCGCTCGGTGCCCAGGCGGCGTTTGCGTTCCTCGAAACAATGCCGGAAATACGCGTCCACTTCCGGATATTGCTGATAGCTGCCGCCATATTCCGGATCGGGCCGGCTCAGCACGCTGTGCACGCCGTGCCCGGCGGGGAAGCTGACCCACACATGCTGCCCGCCGTCATATTCATTGTCGCGCCGCCCCTTGGCGCCGCGCTGCGCGGACGGCCCGATCCCGATCATGTCCACCGACCGATGCGAGGGATTATGGTAGGTATCGCCCAGGAAATTCTCGGCGGCGAATTTCCAGTTGGCGGGCAGAATCCATTTATGGACGCCGATCACCTCCGACCCGCCGGGCCGGCCGTCACGGCAATCCAGCACCTGGTCCAGATGATCGACCGCGTCGCCCAGATAGGTCAGGAACTCGGGCGCCTGCGGATCCCAGGTCGCCCAGACCGTGCCCTTGTAGCGCACCAGCTTGGCCACTTCGACCAGCGACCAGTCATCGCGGTTCAGCGTGCCGTCATACAGCATCCGATACAGCGGCACGCCCTGCAGCTTCCCATCCGTGGTGTACGACCAGGAATGATACGGGCACACGAACAGCGACGTATTCCCCTGCTCGTAGCGACAGATCTTCATGCCGCGATGCCGGCATGAGTTCAGGAACACATGCACCTGACCGGCCTGGTCGCGGCACAGGATCACCGACTCGCTGCCCATGCGCGAGACGAAGAAATCGCCGGGGTTGGGAATCTGGCTCTCGTGGCCCACGAACAGCCAGGCGCGGGTGAACACCTGTTCCAGCTCACGGTCGAAAATATCGCGGGAGACGAAAATCTCCCGGCTGATCCGGCCGGCGTCGAGATCGATCATGCTGTCGATGGACATGGGTCTTCCCTCCCCGGGACGCGCGCAGTCTGTGCCGCCCCCGGCGCCGGTTCAAGTGCGGCGCCCGTCGCGGCGCCCGTCG
>JAKAZJ010000512.1 GCA_021826565.1 Pseudomonadota bacterium
GCGACCGCGGTATCCTCCGGCCATGATCCCTGCCGTCATCGGTCTCCCCGGCCCCGCCCTGACCGCGGCTGACCGCGCCCTGCTTGGCGCGTATCCGCCGGCCGGGGTGATCCTGTTCGCCCGCAATATCGAAACCCCGGACCAGCTCGCCGCGCTGACCGCGGCGTTGCGCGCCGTCCTGCCCGGTGACGCCCATCTGATGCTGGACCAGGAGGGCGGCCGGGTCGCCCGTTTGCGCCCGCCGCATTGGCGCGCCCATCCGTCCGCGGCGGCGATCGGCGCGCTGTGGGCCGCCCACCCCGCCAGCGCCCGTCGCGCCGCCTGGCTGCAGGGCGCGCTGATCGGCGCCGAGGCCGCTGCCGCCGGCTGCGACATCGTCACCGCCCCGGTCCTGGATCTGGCCGTGCCCGGCGCCTCCGACGTGATCGGGGATCGCGCCTTCGGTCCCGATCCGGATCAGGTGGCCGCCCTCGGCCGCGCCATGGCCGACGGGCTGCTGGCCGCGGGCGTGATCCCGGTGATGAAGCACCTGCCCGGGCATGGGCGCGCGCGCAGCGACAGCCATCGGGATCTGCCGGTGGTGGCGGACCCGACCGAGGCCGACCTGCGCCCATTTGCCTTGAACGCGGACCTGCCCTGGGCCATGACGGCCCATATCCTGTTCCCCCTCTGGGACCCGGCGCGGCCCGCCACCCTGTCCCCGGCGGTGCTGGGCGGGATCATCCGCCGCCGGATCGGCTTTCAAGGAGTGCTGGTGACCGACGATCTTGCCATGGGCGCGCTGACCGGCCCGCCCGCGCCGAACGCCCGCGCGGCCCTGGCCGCCGGGGCCGACCTCGCGCTGTTCTGCGCCGGCGGGACCGAGGCGACACGCGCCGTCCTGTCCGCCTGTCCGGCCATGCCGCCGGCCACCCAAGCGCGCCTCGCCGCTGCCCGCGCCTGCGCCGCCGCCGCGCGCCAGCCGCTGGATCCGGACGCGCTGGCGGCCGAGCGCGATCGGCTGCTCGCGTGATCGACACCATCGCGCAGATCGCGCTGGCGGCGGTGGCGGCGATCCTGGCGATCACGCTGCACGAGACGGCGCATGGCTATGCCGCGCTGGCGCTGGGCGATACCACCGCGCGCGATGCGGGGCGGCTGTCGCTGAACCCGATCCGGCATATCGATCCCGTGGGCACGCTGCTGCTGCCCGGGGCGCTGTTGGTCGGGCAGTTGGTCACGCTGGGGCGCGTCGCGTTCATGTTCGGCTGGGCCAAACCGGTGCCGGTGGGGGCGTGGCAGTTCCGCAATCCACGTCGGGGCATGGCGCTGGTGGCGGCGGCGGGGCCGGCGAGCAATTTCGTGCTTGCGCTGTTGGGCGCGCTGGCGCTGCCGGCGGCGCCGGGGCCGATGCCGGGCAGCTTCGCCTATCTGGACCGGGCCTCGGCGCTGCATCCGTGGCTGGCCGCGTTCCTGGTGCCGTTCATCCTGTACAATCTGGTCCTGGGGCTGTTCAACCTGATCCCGCTGCCGCCGCTGGATGGCGGGCGGATCGCGGTCGGGCTGTTGCCAGCGCCGCTGGCGATGCGCTGGGCGCGGCTGGAACGGGCGGGAATCCTGATCGTGCTGCTGGTCGTGTTCGTGCTGCCGGCGGTGCTGTCGCGCTTCGGGATCGCCTTCGATCCGTTCCGCGCGGTGCTGGGCCGCGTACTGCCCTGGGCGCTGCGGCTGGTGCTGCTGCTGACCGGGCATCATCCTTTCGCGGGGATGCATGAGCGATTCTTCTGACGCGCCCGCCGCTTCTGACACGTCCGGCGGCCTGATCCTGCGGCTGGAGGGGTTCGAGGGACCGCTCGATCTGCTGCTGGATCTCGCGCGGGCGCAGAAGGTGGATCTGGCGCGCATCTCGATCCTGGCGCTGGTCGATCAGTATCTGGCGGTGATCGAGGGCGCGCGCCGCGTGCGGCTGGAGCTGGCCGCGGACTGGCTGGTGATGGCGGCCTGGCTGACCTGGCTCAAATCCCGTCTGTTGCTGCCGCCGGAAAGTGCCGATGCGCTGGCCGCCGGAGAGGACGCCGAGGTTCTTGCGGCGCGGCTGGCGGCATTGGCAGCGATGCGCGCCGGCGCGGCCTGGCTGGCGGCGCGGCCGGTACTGGGGCAGGACGTGTTCGCGCGCGGTGGGAGCGAGGATCACGTGCAGATCGACCGCTCCGGGCTGGTGCTGTCGCTGCCGTTGTTGCTGCGCGGATATCTGGGCGCGTTGCGCCGGTCCGGCGGGCGCAGCCGCTATCGGCCCAAGGCGCTGACGATCTGGACGGTGCAGGACGCGCTGGCCCGGTTGCGACGGCTGCTGGGGTCGCTGCCGGATGGGGCGACGTTGGACGCCTTCCTGCCGGAGCTTGGGTCCCCCACCGAACGGCGGGCGGCGCTTGCCTCCACGCTGCTCGCCGGGCTTGAACTGGCCCGCGACGGTGCGGCGCGGTTGGCGCAGGAGGTCCCGTTCGGTCCCGTGACGGTGCATCCGCCATGACCGAGACGCTGCCGGAGGCATGGCTGCGCCTGGCCGAAGCGGCGGTGTTCGCCACCGCCGCGCCGCTGCCGCCGCGCGCTCTGGCCGCGTTGCTGCCGGAGGAAGCGGACGTCGCCGCGGTGCTGGCCGCGCTGGCCGCGCGCTACGCCGGGCGCGGGGTGGTGCTGGTGGAGGTGGGCGGCGGCGTGCAGTTCCGCACCGCGCCGGACCTGGCGCTGGCGTTGCGCAAGGTGGTGGCGGTGCCGCGCCGGCTGCCGCGCGCGG
>JAKAZJ010000513.1 GCA_021826565.1 Pseudomonadota bacterium
CATGTGGCTCGACCACGCTGGAAAACAGGTTCGCCGCGATCGGCTCGGCGATGAACATCCCGAACAGGGCGGCGGCGGGAAGCACATAGAGCGCCGCCTCCAGCCGTCCCGCGCCCAACACCGCGCCGCGCCGCGGCCGCGCGGTGCGGCGGGGCGGGGCCCCCGCCTGCACCGCGGCCGGCATGCTACTTCGCCTGCGCCTGGGCGACTGCCTGCACCGCCGCCATCGCCGCCGCCGGGGTCTTGGTTCCCGCGCCGATTGCTTGCAGGTTGGAGATCAGCGCCTGGTAGATCACCGGATTGCCGATCTGGTGCGGATGCGCCGTCGCCAGTTCCTTGATGTAGCTGTCATAGAGTTTCTGCACCGCCGGCGGCATCGTCCCCTGCGGGCGCATGCCGTCGAAGGCGGGCAGATCGTTCAGCTGGTTGAGCGCCACCTGTTCCCCGGCGCCGCTGATCAGTTCCTTGAACACGATCGCCGTGGCGTGTTCCTCGGCCGGCGATTTTGCTGCGGTCTTGGTCATCCCCCAACCCACGTCCACGCCGCCGATCGGCGGGCTGGCCGCCCCCCCGGCCCGCAGCGCCGGGAAGAAGAACTTTTCATAGCCCGACATGGTCTGCAGCGCCGGGTCGGCGGACAGATGCGAATTCTGCAACCACCAGGAGCCGAGCGACATCATGCCCACCCGTCCGGCGGCGAACAGATTGGCCCCGGTCGGATATTGCAGCGCGCTCAGGGCTCCGTCCTGCACCACGTGCCTGGTGAACAACTCGCCCCAGACCTTGGCGGCGGCGATCATGCCGGGTTTGGTCCAGACCGGGTGCCCGGTTTCCGCCGCGAGCAGGTCGGGCAGGTCGGTCTGCGCGGCGATCTGCATATAGACCCAGTTGTCGAACAAGCCCGTGGCACCGCCCTGATACAGGCCGATCAACCCCGCCTTGCGCAGCTTGGCCGCGTCGGCGACGAGCTGCGCGAAGGTTGCGGGCGGCGCCTTGAGACCGGCCTTCGCGAACGCGGCCCGGTTCATCCACAGATTAAGCACCTCGGCTTCCATCGGCAGCATGTAGAAATGGCTGTCACCGGCCGGATTCCCAAGCCGCGCCTGGGTCAGCAGCGCCGGGGCGAAGTGCTTCTGCCAATCCGCCCCCCAGGCCGTCGCGGCAACCTGGTCCAGCGGCAACAGATGCGGGCGTGTCTGTTGGGTGTAATTGCCCGGCGTCAGACCGACGATGTCGGGCAGCGTGCCGGACGCGGAGGCTGCCTTCAGCGCCGTGAAATACGCCGTGTGCGGCTGGATCGTGGCGCGGATCCTGATCCCGGGATGCTGCTTCTCGATCGCCGCGACCATCGCCTTCATGGTCGGTGTCACCGGGCTCCAGGACCACAGGGTCACGGTGACCGGGGCGGCGGCCAGCGCGCTGCCGGCGAAGCCGGCCGCGGCCACCAGGCCGAGCGCGGCGCGGCGCAGGGCGCGCCAGGATGTATGCGGCATGGACGATCCTCCTTCCCGAACGGCTGCGCCTGGGCTTGACGCCCCGCGGCCTAATGGAACACTGTTCCGGTATCATGCGGCATGTCAAGGGCCTGCTGGCCCGCTCCGTCGATGTGGTCGAACTGCTCGCCGGCAGCCCCGCGCCGCTGCGATTGAGCGAGATTGCGGCGACGCTGGACCTGCCGAAAAGCGCCACGCACCGGCTGTTGCAGGAACTCGCCGCGCTCGGCTGGGTCGAGCAGGAAGTGGCCGAGGGTCGCTATCGCCTGACGCTCCGGTTTGCGCTGCTGGGCAGCCGCGGCCTGCGCGCGACTGGCCTGCCCGAATTGGCCCGTCCGCTGTTGCAGGCGCTGGCCGACGGTACTCGGGAACTGGCGCGGCTCACGCTTGCGATCGGCGACGGGCTGATCTGGCTTGCCTCGGCCCAGGGCGCGCCGGCGGGTCTGATGTATCAACCCAGCATGGACGGCCCGTTGGTGCTGCACGCCACCGCCAACGGCAAGGCGTTTCTCGCCGCGCTGCCGCCCGATCGGGCCGAGGCACTGGCGCGCGCCGGCGGCCTTGGGACGCGGCGCCCGACCGCGCACAGCCTGACCGGCTGGCCCGCGCTCGCTGACGCTCTGGCCGCCGTGCGTGCGCGCGGGTACGCCCTGGCCGAGGAGGAGGCGGAGCCGGGCGTCACTGCCGTCGCGGTCGCGATTCTGGGGGCGGATTCGGTTCCGGTCGGTACCGTCTCGGTGGCCGGCCCCAGCCTGCGCCTGCCAAAGGAGCGGTATCCCGCGCTGGCCGCGGCGCTGGCCGAGACCGCGCTGGCGCTGGCCGGCGGCTGGCCGGCCGGGCTGGTTTCACAAAACCGTCAAACCACGCGCCATCCGGTGCCCATATAAGCCGCCGCGTCGCATCCGCTCCGGCTCCCGGAGCGGTACCAGTTCCGCGGGAGAGAGAACCCTGATGTCATTCACCACCGCCACCGGCCGGCGCGCCCTGCTTGTCGGCGCCGCCGCGCTCGCCTTGTCCGCCGGCACCGCCATCGGCCATGCAAGCGCCGCCGGGGTCAGCCTGCTCGAAACCGGCTCCAGCCTGCTGTATCCGCTGTTCAACCTCTGGGTCCCGCCCTACACCAAGGCGAACCCGAGCGTGAAGATCACCACCCAGAGCACCGGCTCGGGCACGGGCATTTCCGAAGCCATTTCGGGCGTGGCGCAGATCGGCGCCTCCGACGCCTATCTGTCGGACGCGCTGATGAAGATGCACGCCGGGATGCTGAACATCCCGCTG
>JAKAZJ010000009.1 GCA_021826565.1 Pseudomonadota bacterium
TGATTGCCCACTCTTTGCCGGCCGGATTTCTGGCTGGAAGTGAACGTTTACGTCCACGACGTCGCCCACGAAGGAGGACCAGGGGCGAACCCGCAGCGGCTAACCTCAACCGACGCGGCGCCGGCGCCCCAGCCGAGGCGTTCAACCAATTCTCCGCTTACCAGCACAGGCCATCAAGGAAGCATGACCGGGGCCAACCGAAGGCCCCTGCGATCAAAGGCCGCGCGCCGGGCCCATCCGGGCGAAGGTCATCAGGTCCTTGTTGTCGCGCATCAGCATCGACAGGCCCGGCAGCGCCTCCAGCCCCAGGCCCTGCGGCCAGCCGGTTTCGGGGTCTGGCGCCACTTTGGGGTACGCGGCGCCGGCGAGTTTTTCCCATTTCCCGGCAGGTTTCTTCACTTCCACGGCAACGACCGTGGCCTTGAAGACCAGCCGCACGATCGGGTCTTTCGGGGCATTCGGCTTGGTCAGGCTGGGGCAGCCGGCGATGATCCGCCAGCCATTGGCCAGCGCCCAGGCAGTGAGTGCGTCCTTGTCCATCGCAGCGGCCTTCGATGTGAATCCGATCCTGCTAGGTCAAGCCGAGCACGGCGGCAAGGGCGCGGGGCGCGCGTCAGTTTGAAACCGGGCTTGCGGGGCTGTTGGCGGGTGATGCATCGGCAGTCAGATTCGTTTGGGTGCGGTACCGTGGCGTCGCCGCCATCCCCAACACCTCGCGGTAAACCGCCAGGGTCGCTTCCTGCATCGCCGCCGTGGTGCCGTCGCGCAACACCGTCGCCCGGGCCGCCGCGCCAACCGCCGCCCTGGTCTCCTCGGGCAACGCGAGGACCGCCGCGATCGCCGCGGCCAGCGCCGCCGCGTCCCCGGGCCGGGTCAGCCAGCCGGTCCGCCCGTCCACCACGGTCTCGGCCGGACCACCAAGATCCGCGGCAATCACCGGGCGCGCCATCGCCTGGGCCTCGATCACCACGCGCCCGAACGCCTCGGCGTGGGTGGAGGCGTGGACCACCACATCGGCCAGCGCCAAGGCGGCCGGCATATCCGCGCACTCGCCCGCCAGCCGCAGCCGCTCCGCCACGCCCAGCGCGGCGGCCTGGCGCAGCAGGCGCGCGCGATAGCGCCGGCGGCCCTGATCCGAGCCGACCAGCACGCCCACCACCCCGGGGACATGCGCCAGCGCCGCGATCAGGACCCCCTGCCCTTTCCAGCCCGTCAGACGCCCGGGGAGCATGACGACCGGCGCACCCTCGGGCAGCCGCCAGGCCTCGGCCAGGCGCGCGATCCGCGGGCCGGCGACCGCTTCCGGATCGAACCGCGCCGGGTCCACCCCGCGCGGGATCACCCGGATCCGCGCCGGATCGATGCCGTGGCGGTCAACGATATGCGCGGCGACGTACCGGCTGGCGGCGATGACGACGGTGCCGCGCGCCATCACGGAATTGTAGAACCGCTTGAACGGCAAGTCTTCGGAATAGACGCCATGATAGGTGGTCACGAACGGCACCCTGGCCCGCCGCGCCGCCAGCCAGGCCGACCAGGCGGGCGCACGGGAGCGGGCATGGACCAAATCCACGCCCTGATCCGCAATCAGGCGCGCCAGCTTTGCCGCGTTGCGCCATATCGTGATCGGGTTGCGGCTGTGCAGCGGCAGCATCACGTGGCGGGCGCCGGCGCGGGTCACGGCGGCCTCCAGCCGCCCGCCGGCGGAGGCGACCAGCGCGGTCCAGCCCGCCCCGGCCAGAGCTTCGGCGATCTCGATCGTGCCGCGCTCCACCCCGCCGGTTTCCAGCGCGGGCAGGATTTGGAGGATAGTGGGGGGTGGGATGGGGGGGCTCCGGTCTGCGGCGGCCCGAACAACCGGGAAAAGCCGGTCTTGGCAAGCCCCGCGCTTGCGTGCCCCGTCCGCGCTTGCTAGCGCCCCGTGATGGACGAGACACTCCCCAACCCCGTCGCCCAGCTCCCCGACCCGGTCGCCCTGCTGGCCCGCGCGAGTGTTCTGGTGATCGGGGATGCGATGCTGGACCGCTACGTCCATGGCACCATCGGCCGCACCAGCCCGGAAGCGCCGGTCCCGGTGCTGACCGAGGACCGCGAACTGGCCCTGCCCGGGGGCGCGGCGAACGTGGTGCGCCACCTGACCGGGCTGGGGGCCGCGGTGGCGTTCATCGCCGTGGTCGGCGACGACCCGTTCGGGTCCGACCTGACCGGCTTGGTCGGCGGGCAGCCGAATGTGGAGCCGTGGCTGCTGGTGGAAGGCGGGCGCACCACGACCGTCAAGACCCGGTATCTGGCCGCTGGCCGGCATCTGCTGCGCGCCGATCGCGAGCAGACCGACCCGATCCCCGAACGCCTGGCCGAAAGCGTTCTGCGCATCGCCCGCGACGCCATGGCCGCGACCTCCCTGACCGTGCTGTCCGATTACGGGAAGGGCGTGCTGGCCGCGCAGCTGCCGGCCCGCCTGATCGCGGCGGCGCGGGAGGCCGCGCGGCCGGTGGTGGCCGCGCCCCCGCGCGGCGCCTCGGCTGCGGTGCTGGCCGGCTATGCCGGGGCCGACGCGGTGCTGGTGTGCGCCGCCGATCCGACCGCCGATCCGGTGGCGGCAGCCACGACGCTGCGCACGGCGCACGGGTTCGGCATGGTGCTGCTGGGCGATCCGACCGGACTGACCCTGGTCGATGGCACCGGGTCCTGGACCGCGCCGTTCCCGGCAGCGGCGCAGTCGGTGCCGTCGGACGCGGTGCTCGCCTGCCTGGCCGCGGCGCTGGCGGTGAAGCTGGCGCCCGAGCTGGCGCTGCGCCTGGCCGTGGCCGGGGCGACGGCGGTGGAGGGGGCGGGGGCCGCGGCGTGCGTACGGCCGGATACGCTGCGCGCCGCGCTGGGCTGAACCCGGCGACCACGCCGGGCTGGTGCTTCCCTCTGGTGCATCGCCAGGCGTAGGCTCCCAGGGCAGCCCGGGGAGGACCGCCATGGAACTCGGCTATTTCGCGATGCCCTCGCACCCGCCCGAAAGATCGTTACGGGATGGCCACGAGTGGGACCTGTCCGTGCTACGCCAGCTCGACACGCTGGGCTACCAGGAAGCCTGGATCGGCGAGCACCACACCGCGATATGGGAACCCCATCCCGCGCCCGATCTGCTGATCGCCCAGGCGTTCCGCGAAACCACTCGGTTGCGCATCGGTCCCGGCGGATTCCTGCTGCCGTATCATCACCCGGCGGAGTTGGCGAACCGGGTCGCGATGCTGGACCATATCTCCGGCGGGCGGCTCAATTTCGGCATCGCCGCGTCGGGACTGCCGTCCGACTGGGCGATGTTCCAGGTCGACGGCATGGCGGGGACCAATCGTGAAATGACGCGCGAGGCGCTGGATATCATCCTGCGGCTATGGGGCGACGAGGCGTCCTTCGACTATCGCGGCAAGTTCTGGAACGTGACCAAGCCGGAGCCGATGTTCGGCTTCCTGCGCCCACATCTCCGCCCGTTGCAGGCACCGCATCCGCCGATCGGCGTGGCCGGGCTGTCGAAAGGATCCGATACGCTGAAACTGGCCGGCGAACGCGGGTACCTGCCGCTGAGCCTGAACCTGAACGCAGGCTATATCGCCTCGCATTGGGAGGCAGTGGAACAGGGCGCGGCGCGCACCGGGCGCACGCCGAACCGCGCGGACTGGCGGCATGTGCGCGAAGTGTTCGTGGCCGAGACCGACGCCGAAGCGTGGCGGCTTTCGGTGGGCGGCATGATGGGGCGGATGATGCGGGAGTATTTCCTGCCGCTGCTGGCGCAGTTCGGGTTCCTGCAATATCTGAAACATGATCCGGACGTGGCGGATTCCGATGTCACGGTGGAATACTGCGCGCGGCACAACTGGCTGATCGGCTCGCCCGCCACGGTGGCCGAGAAGATCGAACGGTTGCAGCACGAAACGCGCGGGTTCGGGGCGCTGCTGGTGTTCGGCTTCGATTACGCCGACGCGCCGGAGGCGTGGACCGATTCGCTCGGCCGGCTGGCGCGGGAGGTGCTGCCGCGGCTCGGCGCGCGCGCATGAGCCGGGTCCTGCACCGTGCCGGCGCCCCCCCGCCGGCAGCGGTAGGCGGGGACGGGGTATGGCTGCATCTGGCCGATGGCCGGCGCATCCTGGACGGATCGGGCGGCGCCGCGGTGGCCTGCCTGGGGCACGGCAACACCCGCGTCGCCGCTTCGATCGGCGCGCAGGCGGCGCGGCTGGCCTATGCGCATACCGGGTTCTTCACGTCGGAGCCCGCCGAGGCGCTGGCCGAAGCGCTGGTCGGCGATGAACCGGGCGGACTGACCCATGCCTGGTTCTGCTCGTCGGGGTCAGAGGCGACCGAGGCGGCGCTGAAGCTGGCGCGACAATATCATGTGGAACGAGGTCAGCCGGGGCGGACGCGGGTAATCGCGCGCACACAGAGCTATCACGGCAATACGCTCGGCGCGCTGGCCGCCGGCGGGAACATGGCGCGGCGGGCGCTGTATCAGCCGATCCTGGCGTCGGCGTTCTCGCATGTCTCGCCGGCCTTCGCCTACCGGTTCCAACGCGACGGAGAGACCGAGGCCGGGTTCGTGGACCGGCTGGCGGCGGAGTTGGAAGCCGAATTCGCCCGGCTGGGGCCGGAGACCGTGATCGGCTTCATCGCCGAGCCGGTGGTGGGCGCAACGGCGGGCTGCGTCGTCGCACCCGCCGGATATTTCCGCCGGGTGCGCGAGATCTGCGACCGGCACGGGGCGCTGCTGCTCCTGGACGAAGTGATGTGCGGCCTGGGGCGCTGCGGCACGCGCCACGCCTGGGAGGGCGAAGGCGTGACGCCGGATATCGAAATCATCGCCAAGGGACTGGCCGGCGGGTATCAGCCGATCGGCGGGATCCTGATCGCCGGGCACGTGATGGCGGCGCTGACGGCCGGGTCCGGCGCGTTCGTGCACGGGCACACATATCAGGCCCATCCGGTGGCCTGCGCGGCGGCCCTGGAAGTGCAACGGATCATCGCCGAGGACGGGCTGGTGGCGCGTTCCGCCACCATGGGCGCGGTGCTGGAAGCGGCGCTGACCGACCGCTTCGGCAACCATCCGCATGTCGGGGAAATCCGCGGCCGGGGGTTGTTCCGCGCAATCGAACTGGTGGCGGATCGCGCGACCCGGGCGCCATTCGATCCCGCGTTGCGGATCCACGAACGGGTCAAGGCGGCGGCGCTGACGGAGGGGCTGGCGGTGTATCCGACCGGCGGCACCATCGACGGCGTGCGCGGCGATCACGTGCTGATCGCGCCCCCCTTCATCGTGACCGAGGATGAGATCGGGATGCTGGCGGACCGGCTGGAGCGGGCGGTGGCTGCGGCGCTGCGTTGACACCACGCGGCGGATCGGGGGACAGTCGGCTCGGACGCGCGGCGCGGGATTGCGTCCATTCGTCGCTTCCCGTTGCGCCCGCAAACTGCAAACACCGCGGCTTGGTTGGTACTTTGCCGGCGCACCGGAATGCGCCGATCCCAGCTTTTGGCCGAACCTGGAAGGATCACGCCATGGACTCCCGATCTCTCGGCCGCACCGGCCTTTCCGTCTCCGTCCTGGGGTTCGGCTGCGGCGCGGTCGGCGGGCTGATGGTGCGCGGCACGCCGGCCGATCGCGAACGCGCGGTGGCGATGGCGCTCGACGCCGGCGTGACCTATTTCGATACGGCCCCGCAATACGGAGCGGGCATGTCCGAAACCCATCTGGGCCAGGTGCTGGCGAAACTGAAACCGGATGTGCGGGTCGGCACCAAGGTGCGGATCGCGGATGCCGACAAGGGCGATCTGGGGGGCGCGATCGCACGCTCGATGGACGCCAGCCTGACGCGGTTGGGGCGCGATCACGTCGATCTGATCCAGTTGCACAACCCGATCACGGAAACGGACGGCCCCGGCGCGCTGACCGCGAAGCGGGTGCTGGAAGACGTGGTACCGGCGTTCCAACGCCTGGTGGAGGCCGGCAAGACACGGTTCTTCGGCATCACCGCGATCGGGGAGACGGCCGCCGTGCTGCGGGTGGTCGATTCCGGGGCGATGTTCACCGGGCAGGTCAGCTACAATCTGCTGAACCCCTCGGCCGGGCAGGCGATGCCGCCCGGGCTGCCGGGGCAGGATTACGACCGGTTGCTGGATCGCATGGCACGGGCGCGGATGGGCGCGATCGGCATCCGCGTGCTGGCCGCCGGCGCCCTGGCGGGCGAAGCGGTGCGCCACCCGATCGCCTCGGCCCCGCCGGAGCCGATCGGCTCGGCCGAGAATTACGCGGCAGACCTGGCAAACGCGCAGGGGCTGCGCGCGCTGGTGGCCGAAGGCTACGCCGCGACCATGGCCGAGGCCGCGCTGCGTTTTGTGATCACGCAGACTGGGATCGCAACGGCGCTGATCGGGATTGCCTCGGTCGAACAATTCGCCGCCGCCCTGGATGCGACCGCCAAGGGGCCGTTGCCGGCCGCCGCGCTGGCGCGGCTGCCGGCGCTGTGGGCGGCGACGCGCGGATAGATCACGCCTCCGCCAGTACCTCGCGCGCGAGCGACAGCATCGCGTAGTCGATCATTGCGCCGTGGTAGCGGACCGCGCCGGCGCCGGATGCCTCGGCCGCGGCGAAGGCGTCCAGCATGCCGCGGTAATAGGCGATTTCCTCCGCGGTCGGGCGGTACACTTGTTTCGCGATCGCGACATGCGCCGGGTGCATCACGGCCACGCCGGCATAGCCGATCGCCTTGGCGCGGCGGATCAGCGCCTCGGCCGCGGCGAGATCCTCGATCGGCGTGCCGAAGATGCCGGCAATCGGGTGCATCGCCCCGGCGGCGCGGCTGTCCAGGACCAGTTTGGACGCCAGGAACAACTGCTCGCTGCCCTCCAGGCTGGCGCGGAAGCCGAACGCGCGGGCGAAATCGCCGGACACGGGGCCGCTGATCGCGCCATGGATCCCGCGCACGCGCGGGCTGGCGGCGGCGAGCGAAGCGGCGTGCAGCATCCCCTCGGCGGTCTCCGGCAGCGGCAGGATGCCGACGCCGAGATGGGCCAGGCCGCGGCGCCCCTCATGGTAGCTCAGAAGGTCGTGCAGGCGGCGGATTTCGTCGGGACTGGACGCCTTGGGCAGGACGATGCCGGTCAGGCCGGCGACGGTCGCGGCGGCGATCTCGGCCTCGGTGCTCGCGCCCATCGGGTTGACGCGGACCAACGCGCCGATGCCGGCGGCGTGGAGTTCGGCGATCTCCCCGGCCAGGGCCGCCATCGCGGCGGGCTTGTGCTCGGGCGGGACCGAGTCCTCGATATCCAGCACCACCGCGCCGGGGGCGTGGCGGATCGCCTTGGCGACCCAGGCGGGGCGATGGGCGGGAACGAACAAGGATGCGCGGATCGGCCACATGGGAAGGCTCCGGATCAATAGGATTTGGGCAGGCCGAGGGCGCGCTCGGCAATGTAGCACAGCACCAGTTCCTGACTGATCGGCGCGATCAGCGGCAGGATCGATTCCCGATAATACCGTTCTACATGGTATTCGCGCGCATAGCCGAAGCCGCCATGGGTACGCACGGCGCGGCTGGCGGCTTTGTAGTATAGCTCGGCGCACATGTATTTGGCCGCGTTCACCTGCGGGCCGCATTCGGCGCCGGAATCGTACAGCCCGGCGGCGTGGTGCAGCAGCAGGCCGGCGGCTTCCTGCGCCACCCAGATCTCGGCCAGCGGATGCTGGATCGCCTGGTTCTGGCCGATCGGGCGGCCGAACACCACGCGGTCCTTCGCGTACGCCACCGCCTTGTCCAGGCAGTACCGCGCCGCCCCCAGCACGCCGGCGGCGACGATGATGCGTTCCGAGTTCAGCCCGTGCAGCAGATACTGGAAGCCGCGGCCTTCCTCGCCGATCCGGTCTTCCACCGGCACTTCCAGATTGTCGATGAAGATGGCGTTGGAATCGACCGCATTGCGGCCGCATTTCTCGATCAGGCGGACTTCGATCTTGGATCGGTCCAGATCGGTGTAGAACAGCGTCATGCCGTGGCTGGGCTTGGCGCTGCTCTCGAAGCTTTGCGTGCGGGTCAGCAGCAGGATCTTGTTCGCCTCCTGCGCGGTGGAGGTCCACACTTTGCGGCCGTTGACGATGTAGCGGTCCCCCTGGCGCACCGCGCGGGTGGTGATGTGGGTGGTATCCAGCCCGGCATCCGGCTCGGTCACACCGAAGCAGGCGCGGTCGGTGCCGGCGATGATCGGCGGCAGGAAGCGCCGCTGCTGTTCCCGGGAGCCGAATTTCACGATCGGCTGGCAGCCGAACATGTTCATGTGCAGCGCCGAGCAGGCGTTGAAGCCCAGCCGGCCGACTTCCTGCATGATGATCGCGGCCTCGGTCAGGCCCAGCCCGGCGCCGCCGCATTCTTCGGGGAAGATCGCACCGAACCAGCCGGCCGCGGCGAACGCCTGGGCGAATTCATGCGGGAACACATGGTCGCGGTCGTGGGTCTGCCAGTAATCGTCGCCGAAGCGGGCGCAGATCGCGGCGATCGCGTCACGGATCGCGCGTTGTTCGTCGGTCAGAACGGTGGCCATCGGGGCCTCCCTGGTTACATCGTGAATTGCATGTCGGCATCCACCGCGATCGCCTGGCCCGAAATGGTGGCGCCGAACGGACTGGCCAGATACAGCGCCATGTTGGCGATGTCCTGCTGGGTGACGAAGCTTTTCAAGCTGGTGGTGGCCACGAAGCGATCGGTCATTTCGTTATCGGACATGCCGGAGGCATGCGCCTTGGCCGCGATCACGGCACGGATGCGCGGGCCGTCCACCGGGCCGGGCAGGATCGCGTTGGCGCGGATGCCGTCCGGACCAAGCTCGATCGACAGCGACTTGGTCAGGCCGATCACGCCCCATTTGGCCGCGGAATACGGCGCGCGCAGCGGAAAGCCGAAACGTCCGGCGGCCGAGGACAGATTGACGATCGCGCCGCCGCCGGCCGCGCGCAGGGCGGGGATGGCACGGCGGGCGCAATGGAACATGGAGGCGAGGTCGATCCGCAGCGTGGCCTCCAGCGCCTCGGGCGTCACCTGCTCGACCGGCGCGGTGGGGCCGGCGATGCCGGCGTTGTTGACCAACACATCGAGGCCGCCGTGATGGGCGATGGCGGCGTCGACGAACGCCTCGCAATCGGCGACGGCGCCGGCGTCGGCGCGCATATGCGGATGCGGGCAGCCGGCGAGGCTGGCGGGATCGATGTCGGAGACGAACACCGCGGCGCCGCAGGCGGCGAAGCTGTCGGCCATGACGCGGCCGATCCCGTTCGCACCGGCGCTGATGGCCACGCGCAGGCCAGTGAGATCGATCGTGAGGGGGGTGCGGGCGCCGGCGACCATGGGTGAGACCTCGGAAGTTTCCTGGACCCCACCCTAGCGCGTCCGTTCCCGTGATAAACCCCGCACGGTCGGGCGGAGGCGAGGGTGAGCGAACGGGGCGAGGCGGCGCTTGTGGGCGCCGAGTTGATCGCGGTGCTGGCGGCCGTGACCGACGGCGCGCCCCGGGTGCTGACGGTGGATGACGGGCGCGCCTTGCCGTCCGGCCCGCTGGAGCCGGGGCACCGCTCGTTGCAGGCCGGGCTGCGCGCCTGGGTGGAGCGGCAGACCCATCATCCGCTGGGCTATGTCGAGCAGCTTTATACCTTTGCCGATCGCGACCGCAGCACGCCGGACGCGCGGCATATCTCGATCAGCTATCTGGGGCTGACGCGGGAGGCGCGCGTCGCGGCGGGGCCGGGCGTGTCCTGGCGCGGCTGGTACCAGTATTTCCCGTGGGAGGATCGGCGCGCCGCGCCGGTGGATCTCGCACCGCGCCTGGCCGGTTGGGCAGGCGTGCGGGCGGAGCGGCGCGCCCGCGCGGCGATCACCTTCGGCCTGGACGGGCAGCCCTGGAACGAGGAACTGGTCCTGCAACGCTACGAGCTGCTGTGGGAAGCGGGGCTGGTGGCGGAATCCGGGGCTTCGGACCCGGTGCCGGGCGCGCCGATGGCGCAAGACCACCGCCGCATCCTGGCCACCGCCATCGCCCGGCTGCGCGCCAAGATCAAATACCGCCCGGTGGTGTTCGAACTGCTGGCCGGCGAGTTCACGCTGCTCGCGCTACAGCGCACGGTGGAGGCGCTGGCCGGGCGTCTGCTGCACAAGCAGAATTTCCGCCGCCTGGTGGAAACCCAGGCGTTGGTGGAGGAAACCGGCGCCACGGCGCGCGAGACCGGTGGACGCCCGGCGCAGTTGTTCCGCTTCCGCGGCGCGGTGCGGGCGGAACGCGCGGTGAGCGGAAGCAAGCTGCCCTTGGCCCGCACGCGCTGACACGGCCCTATAGCAGCGCCACCGGGCGCGCCGGGGATCCGGTGGCGCCGCGGAACTTCACCGCCAACAGGACGAAGCAGAACACGGCGACATTCGCAGCCGCCAGCTCGTCCAGCGCCAGGTTCTCGATCAGATGCACCCCGGCCTCGGCCAGCGCATGCTGGTGAACCGGAAGCGCCAGGCCGTGATCGGGGTTGGGCAGCACTTCCACCGCCATGTTGTCGCAGCCGATCGCAACCACGCCCTGCGCGGTAAGCCAGCGCGCGGCGGGGACATCGATGCCCGGCTCGCCTTCCAGATAGCGGCGATTGTCCACCCCGAAATAGCGGCCCCAGCCGGTGCGGATCAGCACGATATCGCCGGCGGCGAGAGAAACCGGCGTCCGCGCCGCAAGCTCGGCCGGCGTCACCACGCGGCCGGGGGCGAGATGCGCGCCGCCGTCCAGCGCCGCCACGTCGATCAGAATGCCGCGGGTAATCAACGGCGGGAGATGCTCGATCCCGAGTCGGGTCAGGCCCCAGTCGCCGACCGTCTCGGCCGCCGGGAGGCCGCCGAACAGCCGGTCCTTGATGCTGAAATGGCCCAGCGCGTCGATATGGGTGCCGACATGGGTGGTCATCTCGATCCGTTCCAGATTCGACCCGGCATCGTTGCGGAACCCGGCAGCCCGGCGGCGGCGGATGGAATCGCGCCACGACGCCCAGGTGGACAGCAGGAACGGGGTCTGGTTGGGCGCCATGAACGGAGCGCCGGCGTCGATCACATGCGAGAGATCGAACACCGCCCCGGTGCGCGCCAGCGCCAGCGCGTCGCGGCGGGAGGCGTCGGTCAGCTGCGCGGCGGCGCCGAGATGGCCGGTGGCGCCCCAGGATTTGTGCGCGTGCGGCGGATGATGCGGGTGCAGCATGGCGGCCTCGATGGATTCCGGCGGCAGGATCGGCGGCGCCGTGGGCGCTGCCAAGCCCCCTGAGGTGTGGTGGGCTTGGGGAAAAATTGCCGGGCGCGGCGGGCGGTGCGATAAGCCGGCCCGTTCCTTCGATGGGCCGCCCGCCATGTCCGTGCTGGATTACCGGGCGCTGGAAGCAGCGCCGCTTGCCACCGATCCGTTCCCGCATCTGCTGATCGCGAACTTCCTGCCGCCGGCGGCGCTGGCGGCGGTGGCCGCGGACCTGCCGCCGATCGGCAAGGGCGGGTCGTTCCCGCCGGCATCGCTACGGCTGGGTCCGATGGCGCGGGCGTTGATGGAGGAGATCGAGGGTCCGCGGCTGCGCGCGGCGATCGCAATGCGGTTCGGACTGGATCTGACCGACGCGCCGACGATGGTGACGGTACGCGGCCGCACCGGCCCGCGCGATGGGCGGATCCATTGCGACAGCACCGCGAAGCGGGTCACGGCGCTGCTGTATCTGAACCGCGAGACCGATGCGTGGGCGCGCCATGATGGTTGCCTGCGGCTGCTGCGCGGACCGAACGATCTGGAGGATTTCGCCGCCGAGGTCCCGCCGGTGAACGGCACCTTGCTGGTGTTTCCGAACGGTCCGGCGTCGTGGCACGGACACCGCAGTTTTGTCGGGCCGCGCTACGCGGTGCAGCTGAATTACATGACCACGGATGGCAAGGCGCGGTCGGAGTTGCGCCGGCACCGCATCTCGGCTTTCGTGAAGCGGCTGACCCGCGCTGCCTAAGAAGCGGCGCGGGCGGAAGGGGGAAGCGGCGATGGACGCGAACAACAATATCCTGATCGCCGGCGCCGGCGTGGGTGGGCTGACCCTGGCGCTGATGCTGCACCGGGCCGGCATCGGCTGCCGCCTGTTCGAGACGGTGGGGTCGTTCCGCCCGCTGGGCGTGGGGATCAACGTGCTGCCGCATGGCGCGGCGGAACTGGCCGGGCTGGGCCTGGAACCGGCGCTGGCGTCGGCGGCGGTCAGCACCGCGGCCAGCGCGTTCTACAACCGCTTTGGCCAGTTGATCTGGCGCGAGCCGGCAGGACGCGCGGCGGGGTTCGCGCATCCGCAGTTCTCGATCCATCGCGGCGACCTGCACCAGGTGCTGCTGGACGCGGTGACCGCGCGGCTGGGCGCGGACGCGGTGGCGACCGGCCGGCACGCCGTGGGCGCGGAGCAGGACGCGGATGGGGTGACGTTACGGTTCCGCGACGGCGGCACGGTGCGCGGCCGCGCGCTGATCGCCTGCGACGGGATCCACTCCGTACTACGCAAGCAGTTCTACCCGACCGAGGGCGCGCCCCGATATTCCGGCTACAATATGTGGCGCGGCGTGACCGTCTGGCCGCGCGTGCTGGACGGCGCGACCATGATCCGCGCCGGGTGGCTGGCGACCGGCAAGATGGTGATCTACCCGATCCGCAACGATGTGGACGAGCACGGCCGCCAGCTGGTGAACTGGGTGGCCGAGATCGAAACGCCACGCCATCTGGACCGCGACTGGAACCGCGCCGGCCGGTTGGAGGATTTTCTGCCCGCTTTCGCCGACTGGCATTTCGACTGGCTGGATGTGCCCGGGCTGATCCGTGGCGCCGAGCAGATCCTGGAGTTCCCGATGGTGGATCAGGACCCGCTGCCGGCCTGGAGCTTCGGGCGCATCACGCTGCTGGGCGACGCCGCGCATCCGATGGTGCCGCGCGGGTCCAATGGCGCCGGTCAGGCGATCCTGGACGCGCGTGCCCTGACCGACTGTCTGGCACGCGGCGGCGATCCGGCCTCCGGCCTGGCCGAATACGAAAGCTTGCGTCTGCAACCGACCACCAACGTGGTGTTGACCAACCGCGCCAATCCGCCGGATGCGATCCTGCGCGAGGTCTGGCAGCGCACCGGGGACCGACCATTCGCGCGCATCGAGGATGTGATCTCGGCCGCGGAGCTGCGCGGGTTGTCGGAAGGCTACAAAGCCATCGCCGGGCTGCGGCGCGCGTCGTGACCGGCCGGGTGCTGATCGCGGGCGCCGGGATCGGCGGGCTGACCGCGGCGCTGGCGCTGATTGCACGTGGCCAGGACGTTGTGGTGCTGGAACAGGCGCGCGTGCTGCGCGAACTCGGCGCGGGGGTGCAACTGGGGCCGAACGGGACCCGCGTGCTGATCGCGCTGGGGCTGGGTCCGGCGCTGGAAGCGGTGGTCTGCCCCGCCGCGGGCAAGGCGATCCGGCTGTGGAACACGGGACAAACCTTCCCGCTGTTCGACCTGGGGGAGAGCGCGGTCGCGCGCTATGGCGCGCCCTATTGGATGGTCCATCGCGGCGATCTGCACGCGATCCTGCTGGCGGCGCTGACCGCGCGGCAGCCGGATGCGCTGCGGCTGGGGGCGACGGTCGCGGGGTTTGCGCAAGATGCCGGCGCGGTGTCGGTCCGGCTGGCCGATGGCGAAACGGTTGCCGGCGCCGTGCTGGTGGCGGCGGACGGGGTGCATTCGGCGGTGCGCCGGCAGATGGTGGGCGGGGGCGGTGCGCGCTTCACCGGGCTGATGGCCTGGCGCGGCCTGGTGGCGATGGAACGCCTGCCGGCGCATCAGCGCCAGTTGGTCGGGACCAACTGGAACGGCTCCGGCGGGCATGTGGTGACGTATCCGCTGCGCCGCGGCGCGATCCTGAATTTCGTGGGCGTCACGGAACGCGCCGACTGGACTGCGGAATCATGGAACGATCCGGGGACCGTG